>CAZDAF010000097.1:0-11038 GCA_964503115.1 uncultured bacterium | reverse complement strand
TTTACCAATGCCACAACATTGGAACCGACGAAGACCTTCAAAAAACCATCGACACTGCCGAGGTATGTTTCAAGCTTACAAAGGAAAAGTTCGAATAGGCCCAAAGCTGATTTGAATCGAATAGCAGTATCGCATCATCCAATAACAAGCCCTTGCATTCACATGTTTGCAGGGGCTTGCAATATGCTGCAAACATATGCCTGGGATTGCAAAAGAATTAAAATAAAGTAACCCTACTAAACCAAAAATAGTATATACTAATCATTTTCACAAGAAAGACCGACCACCTAAATGAATGACCCCGAACGTAAAATTAACCGTCAAAACGGCGCTGAAACCGAGACCAAAGACGCTGGCGCGGGTATCGTAGACGCGATATGGAATTTGTTGGCCTCGACGCGATTCGCCGTAATTTTGCTTGCATTTATCGCACTCACGGCGCTGGTGGGGGCGTTTTTGCCGCAACAGCCGTCGCAGCAGTTGCTGCGCGAACTCGCATCGCGGTGGGGAGAAGGCAGGGTTGCAATACTCAACGCGCTGGATTTCTTCGACCTTTATCATTCGAGGTGGTTTCAGGGTTCACTCGCCGTTTTATGTATCAGCATTTTTATATGCACCTTTGATCGCCTGCCGAAAACCATGCGGCTTATAAGAAAACGCGACGCAGTGCTTGCCGGCGGCGATCCCGAAAGAATGCGAATCCACCACGGATTCGATCTGACGTGTAAGGTGGATAAAACGACCGACGCGGTTCGAAATTGGATAAAAAAAAGAAGTTTGAGTTCCAAGGAAGAAACGCGAGGAGAAAACCGGTGGTTTTTTATCAACCGCGGAGCCCGCTCCCGGCTTGCCGTCTATGTAGTTCACGCAAGTATCATAACGGTGATAATCGGAGCGCTTATAGGCAACATCGCCGGATTCCGTGGGAGATTGCCACTGCTTGAGGGCCAAACAGAGGACACTTTCTTCCGATGGGGCAAATTCGGCGGTTGGGCGCCGCTGGGTTTTCAAATCCGATGTGAGGCTTTTTCCTTTTCGATAGACCCTGAAACGGGCATGGCGGGAAATTACGAAAGCGACCTCGTTATTCTGAATTCCGGCAAAGTGGTGGATACGATAAAGCTGAGGGTCAACCATCCCTATTATTATCAAGGCATCGGATTCTACCAATCGAGCTACGATCTCTTCGTGGACAAAACCGGCGAGGTCGGAATCGAATCCGCAGTGGTGACGGTATTGTCACCCGACGGAGCCGAACTGGGCGCACTCACCCTGCCCGAAGACGGGTCGGCAATCGAGGTACCCGGCGGGGGACTGATGAGGATCATTCGCGCCCAGGTGAACGATAACACCAAAACGATAACAGCAGTGACGGTCGAAATCGACACGGGCGAAAGCGGCAAATCCGTAATGAACTTGCGTCCCGGCCAAAAAGCCGTTCCTACCGCAATATCCTATGCTGTCGAGGTTGTTGCCCGAAAATATCAAGACGACGTCGAGGTTGCAAGAATATCGCTGAGCGCAGGAGAAGAGAAAGAAATTCAACAAGGAATAACAGTGAAACTCGCGGCATATTTCCCGACATTCCCCGTCCACGGAAAGGAAGAATCCGCAGCGCGTATTTTCGTCACCGCCGACGAAGAGAAGAGACAACACATGCTCTTCGAGTCGTTCCCCGATTTCGACAAGATGAATCCGCAGGGCAACCTGTATTTTTCCATTGGCAAAGTCACTCAGTCCGGCGATTCGACAAAATACGACGGCCCGAGTTATATGCTCGAGAAGACCGACGGGCTTTACTGGACAATACTCGATGTCAACCGTGACCCGGGGGTACCGGTGGTGTATACGGGTTGCGCACTACTTATCATTGGGGTTTTTTCGAGTTTCTTCCTGTCACATCGAAAGGTATGGATAAAGGTCTCGCCCGGCCGCGTTTCTATGGGCGCGGCGGTCAACCGCAACCGCGCAACTTTCGAAAAGCAATTCCAACGATGGGCTTCGGAACTCGAGCGCCTGCTTTCGACCGAATCCAGGGAGGATAACGACAGATGACCCTGGTGATAATTCAGGAATACCTGCTAACGTATACCTCCTTTATATACCTGGCGGCGACGTTTTGTTACATATTTTACCTCGGCAAGCGGTCCGAGGGCGTGGTGTTTGCCGGCGCCGCTTTGGGGATTCTGGGCGTATTACTGCATACCGCCGCCCTCGCCTTCCGATGGATGGCCGCAGGCATCGAACATCCGCCTTTTACCAACTTGTACGAAAGTCTGATTTTTTTCGGTTGGGGAATTGTGGTTTTTTACCTCTACATGGAACTTCGCTACAAGGTAAAAATAGCGGGAGCATTTGTTTTCCCAATCGCTCTGGCAGCCATGGGCATAGCGGTGACGCACCAGAAAGGCATAATGCCTCTTCCCGACGCGCTTAAGAGCTGGTGGCTTCATATCCATGTGGTTTTCGCCGCTATCGCTTATGCGGCGTTTGTGGTGGCATTCGCGTTCAGCCTTATGTTTCTCATTAAGGATCGCGTAAGTCGCGCCGTATTCGGGCTGGTGGTATCAGTTATTGTTTCTTTGGGGCTTTTGCTTTTGCAACTACGGGCGGGAGCCACTCATTTGGCGACGTTTTTCCTTCGCGAAGCGCAATTCCACGCAGGCCGATGGTTCCCGGTGATCGTCCCGGGCACCAACCCGCCGGAATATCACCTGAAATCGATTCCATACGCCGGGCCGTTGATACTCACCACGGTGGTACTTCTCGCAACGGCGGCTATGGTTTTCGGGGTACACCTGATGCGCGAATCGAAACTGCTTGAACGGCTGGGCGGCTACCTGATGACGCTGGGCTCGGTCACACTCATGGCGGCTATCTCGATTACCGTGTACTACGCCTGGAAGATGCCGGACGTAAAATTGCGAATCGAGCCTTTCCTTCTGACCTTGCTGGGTTTCCTGTGCCTGTCCTGCTGGGGCGTCGTTTTCCTTTATTACAAGGGCCGGGATTTCACCGACAGGCTGCCGCCGGTGGACACGCTGGATTTGTTAGGCTATCGTTCTGTGATGGTGGCCTTTCCACTGATGACGATAGTTATCGTTACGGGAGCGGTTTGGGCGCAGTCGGCGTGGGGAAGGTATTGGGGATGGGATCCGAAGGAAACGGCCAGCCTGGTAACGTGGATCGTATACGCGGTTTACCTTCACATGCGCGTGGTCGCCGGCTGGAAAGAGCGCCCCAGCGCCGTGATAAACATTATCGGTTTTTTAAGCGTCATTTTTACATATCTTGGAGTGAATGTATTTTTAAGCGGATTGCACAGCTATGCGAAAAGTTTCTAAAAGCAAAAGTGCTCGCGTATCGCGCCGCGCCGACGAGACCAAAAGTTTTATAGTTTTCGATATTTACGAGCGCGCTTACGAGATGCGCCGCGAAGGACGTGAACCGATACTATTGTCGGTGGGCGAGCCGGATTTCCGTACCCCGCAACCGGTCGTCGAGGCATGCAAAAAAGCCATGATGGAAGGCCGCACACAATACACGCACAGCCTCGGCATTATCGAGCTTCGGGAAGCCATCTGCGCCCAATACCACAAAAACTACGGCGTGGATATAAACCCCGACAGAATCATGGTGTGCAGCGGCACCAGCCCGGCGATGATGATGCTTTTCGGAGCGCTGCTCGAGCGTGACGACAACGTCATTCTCCCCAATCCGTATTATCCCTGCTATCCGAACTTCATAAGGTTTCTGGGTGGCGAGGTGAACCTCGTTGACGTGCGCGAGCAAGAGGGTTTCCAATACCGCCCGGAAGACATAAAAGCCAGGGTAGATGACCGAACGGCGGCGATAATGATCAATAGCCCCGGAAACCCCACCGGTACGTTAATGCCCCCGGATCGGATGGCGGCGGTGGCACAAATCGGCCCACCGGTGATAAGCGACGAAATATACCACGGGCTGGTGTATGGCGAGCGGGAGCATTCGATACTCGAGTTCGACCCCGACTCGTTCGTTTTGAACGGTTTTTCGAAGCGGTACGCGATGACCGGTTGGAGGTTGGGTTATCTGATCGCTCCTTCGGAATTTATGGGCCCGTTGCAAAGGATGCAGCAGAACTTTCAGATAAGCGTCAACACCTTCACTCAATACGGCGCGGTGGCCGCGTTGACCGATCCCGCCGTTGATCGGGAAGTAAAGCACATGGCGGAAACATTTGACCGGCGGCGCCGGTACATGATCGAGCGGCTGTCGCGCATGGGTTTCGGAATCGCCACCGAACCGAAGGGAGCTTTCTACGTCTTCGTCAATGCGAAGCGTTTCACCAACGACTCATACCGTTTCGCCTTTGAACTGCTCGAAAGGGCCGAAGTTGGAGTTACCCCCGGGGTAGATTTCGGCCCGGCGGGAGAAGGGTTCTTACGATTCAGCTACGCCAACTCTATGGAAAAAATCGAAGAAGGGCTTAACCGGCTTGAAAAGTATCTTGCGGACATCGAGGAGTGCGAGCCCGGGGAGAAAACTTGAGCGGTCCAAGAAGCATGACGGGATTCGGCCGCGCTGAAGGTCCATGGCGCGGTGGCAAGGTAAACGTCGAGGTACGCTCCTTGAATCACCGTTATCTGGAAGTGCGCCTCAGGCTACCGCAGGAACTCGCGGCGTTCGAGGCCTTAGCCTCCCAATGGGTACGTGACCGTATGGTCAGGGGAAGGATAGAAGTCAGCGCCTCGACCGACGGCTTGGCCGATCCGGTGCTGTTGCCCACCCTGAACATGTCGCTCGCGATGAGATATGCCCAGTTGTATCGCAGGCTTGCCGAAGAAATCGGCGCCGCTACGGAGCCTGATCCGGCCTTGATCCTCTCGATGCGGGATGTTATCTTGATGAAAGAAGAAACACTGAACGTCGAGTCGGAATGGCAGGTCATACGGCCTATATTCGAGGAGGCATTCGGCGAGTTGGACGCTGCAGCAACTGCGGAAGGCGGAAAATTGGCCATAGATATCAAAGAGCGGCTCTCCCGAGTCGCCGAACTCAGCGGTCGGATGGCGCAACTTCAGCCGGAAGAAATACTCGCATACCGGGACAGGCTGGCTGCAAGAATCAGCGAATTGAGCAAAAAGCCCGATGTCGATCCCGACCGCATGGCCCAGGAGTTGGCTTTTTACGCTGAGCGGTGCGACTTTACGGAAGAATCGGTCAGGCTGAAAGCTCACATCGGGCGCTTCGGCGAAATTCTCGAAGGCTCGGGGCCGATGGGCAGAACGCTGGATTTTCTCGCGCAGGAGATGCTCAGGGAAGCGAACACCGCCTCCTCGAAAGCGCTAAGCGCCGCTATCAGTCAGACTACCGTCGAGGTCAAAGCGGAATTGGAAAAGATCAGGGAGCAGATACAAAACATCGTTTAACCATGCCCGGTAAGCTCCTTTATCAACTTCCGCGACCCAACCGGTGACGATCGTATGAGAAAAGAAACTCAAAGTGACCCATCCCCGGATAATCCACAATCCGAAGAAGATAGTATACTTTTCGTAATAACCGCTCCGTCCGGCGCAGGCAAGTCAAGTATATGCTGGGCCGTGATCGAGCGCGTGCAGGGCCTGGCGTTCAGCGTATCTCACACCACACGCGCGCCAAGACAACACGAAAGAGATGGAGTGGACTATTACTTCGTCGACGATGAAACTTTTGATCGCATGATACGTGAGGATCGTTTCCTCGAGTGGGCCGAGGTTTACGGGAGGCGTTACGGAACCAGCCGTGACGAGGTGGAGCGCGCCCGGCAAAACGGCATCGATTTGCTCATCGAGATAGACCGGCAGGGCGCGCGGAATATACGCGCGGGGTTCCCGGAAGCTGTAGGAGTGTTCCTGATGCCGCCATCTTTTCGAAGTCTCAATGAAAGATTGATGAAAAGAGGATCGGAAAGCGCCGAAGAAATAAATAAAAGACTTGCAATCGCAGCCGACGAAACCAAAGATTACCCCCTGTTCGATTACGCCGTTGTAAACGACGACTTCGACAAGGCCGTCGCTATGCTTGAAGCAATTATATGGGCGGAAAGAAACAAAGTAAAGCATCAGGAAAAAGCGTTACACAAGATAATGTCCGGCATCCGAAAAGAACAGGCGCCGGAGTGAAGTGCGAAATTCTAAGTGCTGAGTGCGAAGTTCAGAAGATAAAATAACTTCGCATTGACAACTTCGCACCGACAACGAATGAGGGGTCATGGCACGAATAATTCGCATCAATGACATCCTGGACGCAGTGGCATCCTACCATCCCGAGGCCGACTTCGATTTTATAAGAAAGGCTTATGTTTATAGCGCGATGGTGCACCGGGGTCAATTCCGGTTGAGCGGCCGACCCTACCTGAGCCACCCGATCGAGGTCGCGTACATCCTCACCCAATTAAAGCAAGGAGTGCCTGCTATCGCCGCCGGATTACTGCATGACAGCGTCGAGGACACATTAGCCACTATCGACGACATACGAGAGAATTTCGGCGACGAGGTGACCCTGCTCGTTGACGGCCTTACCAAAATCGCAAAAATAGAGTTCAGCACGAAAAAACAGGCTCAAGCCGAGAACTTCCGCAAAATACTCCTCGCGATGAGCGAAGATATTCGCATAATATTGATAAAACTCGCCGACAGACTCCACAACATGCGTACAATCGAATACCTCACGACCGAAAAACAACAATCAGTAGCGCAGGAAACACTCGACATCTATGCGCCACTTGCGAACCGTATGGGAATATTCTGGCTAAAAAGCGAATTAGAAGACCTGTGTTTGAAAGCGCTCAAACCCGACATTTACCACCAGATCGATGACCAGATGAGCGCCAGACACAAGCAACACGAAAAATATATAGAGGAAATCGGCACGGCAATAAAGGAAACCCTGGCCAAACACGGCCTCCAGGCCGAAGTAATCGGCCGCCTGAAACATATTTACAGCATTTACCACAAAATGGAAGTCCAGAACGTCGAGTTCGACCAGGTTTACGATATAATAGCTTTTCGCGTTATCGTCGATACCGTTCGTGCATGTTACGAAGCGCTCGGGATAATAAACAACATGTGGACTCCCATACCGGGAAGAATGAAGGATTTCATAGCCTTGCCAAAGGCGAACATGTACCAATCGTATCACACTACCGTTATCGGGCTGAAAGGCAAACACGTGGAAATACAGATACGAACGTGGGAAATGCACATGGTCGCCGAGGAGGGTATCGCCGCTCATTGGCGATATAAGGACGACGGTCAAATAATCGAGAAGGACGAAACGGCATTTGCATGGCTACGGCAGATGCTCGAATGGCAGCGCGATACCAAAGATGCGGGTACGTTCCTCGAAAGCGTCAAGCTTGACCTGTTTCCGGAGGAGGTATACGTCTTCACACCCAAAGGTGACGTAAAGGTACTTCCGCGCGGCTCGACTCCGGTGGACTTCGCATTCTCCATTCACACGGAGGTTGGGAATCATACGACCGGGGCCAAGATCAACGGAAAAATCGTGCCGCTACGCTATCAACTTAGCAGCGGGGACCAGGTGGAAATACTCACTTCAAAAAAAGGCCACCCGAGCAAGGACTGGCTTAAATTCGTCAAAACTCCTCGATCCAGACAGAAAATACATCGATGGGTCACTCAAAAGGAAATGGAAAGATCCAAAAGTCTGGGCCGGGAAATTTTGGAAAAGGGATTACGGCGATACGGGCGTAGCCTGGGAAAACTCGAAAAAGCGGGCGAAATGGACCAAATCGCATCAAGAATAGGCCTAAATAACGGCAAACAGGTTTTCGCGCAAATCGGCTACGGTAAAATAAGCAAGGATAAGGTTATCGGCCTGCTTTTGCCCGAAGAAGAAATACGAAGGGTAAAGGAAGGCAAAAAACCTTCAAAAAGTGTCCTGGGACGTTTAATAACTCGTAAGACCAGGCAAGAACCGGCGGGGGTTCGTATAGACGGCATTGATGACATAATGGTGCGGTTCGCAAAATGCTGCGAACCTCTACCGGGCGACGATATTGCCGGTTATATCACCAGAGGTCGGGGCATCACGGTGCATCGCTCGGATTGCCCGAGAATAATCACCGCAGATACCGAACGACTTATCGATGTCGAATGGAAGGAAGGCTTCGCCGAAAGCCATCCGGTACGAATCAATATAGTTTGCGTCGATAAACCCGGTCTGCTGGCCTCCATGTCAAACGCTATCTCCAATACGGGAATAAATATCAGTCGAGCGGAAGCACGCTCCAGTGACGACCTCAAAGCTAACTGTATCTTCGAGTTTAACGTTCAAAGTCTTAATGAACTCCGTCGGGTCATAAAAAACGTCGAAAAAGTCAAAGGCGTAATCCACGTTGAACGCATGAGAACCACTCCATATTCCTCCACCGGCGAAAGCTAAAATGCGCAACGGCCGCCCTACCCCGCCGGTACCGAAAAGGTGCTTTTGATTACTGCTTGTGGTAATATCACCGGAAAGATCAAGACATTAACGGGAAAAACCGAGATTTCCCACGCGGATTTCATCGAGTACTTGAAAAAAAGAAAAGGCGATGACCATAGGTGGAAACCCCAAGAAAATGGCTCGCGACATCTCGGAAGGATACACATCTCTCAACCGAGCGGGCCTGAAAAAATACACCGTGGGAGATTTGAAAACCATAAAAGCCAACCTCGAGACGGTGCTGCGAGAAATACGCTCCGAGCAGCTTGACCTCGATGACCAGCAGGCGATAAAAAATAAAAACATGAGAATGAGCCGTATAAACCAGACCATGATAGTTATCAACAGCTACGCCAAACGCCGTCGATTACCGATTTGATGACCGACATCATTAAAAAAACCATCTTTCTTGCTTTGATTGTTGTTGCAGTGCTCTTTGCGGTGATATGCCGGTCCGGCGCGGCATCAGTCACTGGAGCAAATCAACCCGAACCCGACGCCGGAGATGCGCACGAGCGAACCGTGCCGAATACAAAACTCGAAAAGCGCATTGAAGCGATACGCGCAAAAATTCGCCGCATCGAGAGTAAATGGGCGCAGGTTGAACCGCTCGACAGGCTTACCGCCACGTTGGCCGTCCACACCGTCAGACCCGTGGGGGAACCCAAAGTCATCGAGCTTAATGCAGCCAGAGGTGCGATCAAGGGAGAGGTACTCGTCATTAAACTGGAAGGTTCGCCGGGGCAAATAGCCGACTTTGCCGAAAGCCTGGAGACAACCGATTTGCCGATGATTGTCGAAAATCTCGAAGTTCGATACATGGCGACCGCCCAGACGGGCGACTGTATGGTCGGCGGCGCGACGGCTTCTTTCAGGATATTTGCGCCTACCCGCATACCTTTCGAGCCTTTGCCTGAAAGCGCCACGGATGACCGAAAGGAAATACTTATCGGCGACACCGAGAGGACGTTGGAGAAAGTGAAAAAACTCTATTCGGATCCAGGTCGCTCTTTTAAATTCCTTACGGATGTCGTCAGGCGTTGGCCTCTCGGTTTTCCGCCGGTTGAACGGCTGCGGTTTGTGGGCGATACGTTCACCGTATATCCATCTTACCCGCCGAAAAAGTTCGACCCCTTCATTGCCGAGTTGGCGAGGGAACTTAACCGGGTAGCGGCGCCGTTAAAAGTCAATCTCGCGCCCCTTTTGGCTTTGCTTGTAGACGGCCGCGAGGTTAAATGCCGCATGGAAGAGGATCGGTTTATTGTTTCGTGGCGTGGCATTGAAATCCTTAGCGCAGAAGCGCAAAGCGTTATTTCGCATCTTCCCGACATCAAAAATATCTATGTGGTGATGGAAGTGCCTCCGTCGGAAGATATTGTTCCCTTGCCATTAAGTGGATGCGGGCCGAAATATACCTGGTTTGTGGTGAGATCTTACGATTTACGCGACGGAAGCATTATATGGGAAGACGCTTTCTGCGACAGCTTCCACTTTACCAACCTGGTAATGGACGCAGAACGACGCATCGTATACGGCAGAGGTTATTTATTAACCATGCGAGATTCCACCGACGGCCGCATCATCAAACGATGGCCTCTTTCACTGGTAGCGGATGAATTGGCCATGGGTAAAGACGGAAACATTATCGTTTGTGCCGGCCTCCTGAACGAAACGCATCACATCAAGGTCGATGAGGCGGGAGCGCCGCTTTTCCTCAGGGCCGGGACGAGGTCGGCAGATCAATTGTATCATGAAACTGTAAACAACCTTATTCCACCGGGGGAACACGAAAATTATCATGAAAAAAACCCGGAAAATACGGTCATAGACATTATCGGCACAAAAAAAGGTGAAGTATCGGATCGCGCCCGACGCCTCGCTCCAATGGATCCGACCAATCCATGGTACCTGTTTTTTGAAGGGGTGGCGGATTACTTGAGCGAATCCGGCAAGGCGGCCGAAAAGCTTAAAAAGGCCGTCTTAATGTCCATGGAGAATCCATATCACTACCTCCAAATGGGCAACGTGTTGGAAAAAATGGAACTCTATGGGCCGGCGGATATGGCGTACGGGGAAGCTTACCGCCGGTTCATCGCCTGGTATCGTCCGAATGAAATATATTCCCGGTTCACCGGCCATATTTTTTTCTTAAGCCCGGCAACGGACGCGCTGACCGCAGGAAAGGAAGAGCGCGCTCTGAAACTGCTCGAATGGTTGCGGAAATTTCAACCGCTCGGCGAGAAAATGGACATTGTCGAGCTCGAGACGGCGGCATGGTGGCATAAGAAGGAAGATAAGCGGCGGGAAACCGAAGCGATGACAAGGTACCGGCACGCGGCTGGAGAGGCCTACGGCTTAACACTGAGGCGTTATTTCAAGTCGGATCAGATGCTTATTATAACGTGCGTATTATTAACGGTTTTCGTATTTTTTTTGCTGATTATGACTTTAAAATACGGGAAATCCCGTCGAGCAACTTTCGCATCGCTCGGCCACAAGAATCTCCGGTCACGAATGATTGCCGCAGCAGAGAAGCCCGCACTTTGGTTTAAATTCAACACTATCTCCT
>CAZDAF010000096.1:0-11121 GCA_964503115.1 uncultured bacterium | reverse complement strand
AAAAGAGGTTCTCGATAAGTGTACAACAGAGTGATACACTACACTAGCACCTTAAGCGGGCCCCGTCAATTTTCATTCCTTTTAATGAAGGGAATTCATTGTTCAGACCGGTTTTTCTTCCATCTCGATAGCGCGTTCGGCCATGAGCTTTTCCGGCCCGGCGGCGTTGTGAACGCCCGGCACATTACTTTCTTGACGTTTTAGTCTTTTTTGTGCATCTTCCGCCGATACTTTTTGCCACTTTGCTGCCGGGCTTAAAAGCTCTGCAATGCGACGGTTTTACATCGTGGATTCTGCAAATATATTTATTCTTATTGGGAAGCTTTCTCACCCACGGGCATCTATCGACCTGTTTGCCGGTTTTCGGGCTTACCCAAATTTTATATAGAGTTTCCCCGTCCTCATCGACAAACGGAGTCGTCCAGGCCAGAATATCCTCTCTTCCCTCGTCGATCCAGGGCTGCACGTCTTCTATGGTCAAGACATTATGGGCGGCTTCCACCAGGTCCGTGCAGCATTTACCGCATTGTTTACATTTGTTGCTCATCAGGTTTTAAGGTCCTTTTGTAATTTTGTGGACATATCGACACTACCTGAAAGACCGGGAAGGTTTCTCAAGCAGGAAGCGCCAATATGTCCACAGGTTTATTATATCACGGTTTTGCGGTACATCGCTACGGGTATCGGGAAGCTGGTAAATTCGGGGAAAACCGGTATTCTCAAGGAATCCGGCCGGAGCGGAGTTTATCAAGGGGGACGAGGTTATGAGAGATGCTTTCAAAAGGATGGAATACCGTGACAAGGGCTTCTGGCTCGAGGGCGGCGAGTATGTCGAAAACGCGCCGCTGAAAGAAGACATTGAATGCGACCTGGCGATAGTGGGCGGTGGATTCACAGGGCTGTCGAGCGCTTATTACATAAAGAAACACGATCCGTCAATGAACATCGCTCTTTTGGAGGCGCAGGTTATCGGCTTCGGCGCTTCGGGCCGCAACGGCGGTTTCAGCATGCCGGTCGAGGGGTCGGAATTGACTCTCCACATACGCAGCATGAGTCGCGAGCAGGCAAAAATGTACACCGATTATTCCCAAGACTGCGTTTACAATTCACGTAAGTTGGTCGAGGAGGAAGAAATAGACTGCGATTTCGAATGGGTCGGGCTTATGGAGGTTGCGCGTACTCCTTTTCAGATGAAAATGCTCGAGCGGGAAGTTAAGCACTACCACGAACTCGGCCACACCGATATAGAACTCCTGGATAACGCCGCTCTCAAAAAGTACCTCAACAGCTCATGGCACATCGGCGGAAGGCGCGACCCCGTAACCGCGATAATCAACCCCGCAAAGATGGTTCGAGGATTAAAAACGGCGGTCGACAGGCTCGGCGTCCAAATATTCGAGCGTACTCCGGTAATCGAATATCATCCCGGTGAAAGCATCGAGCTTGTGACTCCCGGCGGGCGCGTCCGTGCGCGAAACATGATCGTCGCCACAAACGCCTTCAGCATGTACCTCAAGATCAAGCACTACCGTTTTGTGCCGATGTTTACATATATCATTCTGACCGAACCGCTGGATGACAAGCTCTACGATGAACTCGGCTGGCCGGGCCGGGAAGGCATGGTGGATAAAAAGCTGTTCATTCACTATTTCCGGCTGACTTCCGACAACCGCCTCCTTATCGGCGGCTCCGATGCGCCGTATTATTTCGGAAACAGCGTTGTGGGCCGCGATAAGCATTCGCGCATATTCGAGCAACTGGAGCGCAACATGCACGGCATGTTCCCCATTTTAAAAGACACCAAGATAACCCATCGATGGGGCGGGCCGGTGGCTATAACGCTCGATTTCGTGCCTACTTTCGGACGCCATGCCGAACATCACAACATTCTATACGGGCTCGGGTTCTGCGGCCACGGCGTGGCGCAAGGGCTCGGCGCCGGGCGTATACTGAGAGACCTGCTGCTCGAACAGGATACCGATCTCGTCAAGCTGCCCATCGTCCACAACAAGCTGTTCCCGATACCGCCGGAACCCTTCCGTTACATCTTTGCAAACGGAATAAGAAACCTCATGCGGGCGTTTGACGCAATCGTCGAGATAAGGGCGTAAAATCATCTTGAATGGTAGGCGGGACACTCTTGTCCCGCGTTTTCCCGCACTGTTCATTGCCCGGCAGGATCGCCTCGACGATTAAAAGTGTCGGGCCTACCCATATCAGGTTTTTTTGAGCTTTTTTTGCAGTTCGTTGAGTAAATTCAACGCTTCGACGGGGGTGGTTTCATTCGGGTCGATATTATCGAGCATGTTCATTATTTCTTCGGCCGCCTCGTCGAGCCGGGGTTCCTTGTCGAACAGCGTCATTTGCGGCGAGGCGCGTTTCGACGGTTTGGCCAGGCGCGGCGCTCCGGCCTCGATCTCGCCGCTTTCGAGATTGCTCAGTATTTCCTTCGCCCTGCCGATTACCGCAACCGGCAATCCGGCGAGCCTCGCGACTTGTATGCCGTAACTGCGATTCACGCCCCCCTTGACGACCTTTCGCAAAAAGATGATTTTGCCGCCCCATTCCTTCACGGCGATATGAACGTTTCGCACCCGCTCCTTCGTCAAGGCCAGGTCGGTGAGCTCGTGATAGTGAGTGGCGAAGAGCGTTTTTGCGCCGACATTATCGTGAAGGTGCTCGGCCATGGCCCACGCTATGGAAAGGCCGTCGAATGTGGAAGTTCCGCGGCCGATTTCGTCCAGCAGCACGAGGCTCCGTGGCGTGGCGTGCCTTAAAATGTGGGCCGCTTCGCTCATCTCGACCATAAAAGTGCTTTGCCCGCGATGGAGCACGTCTCCCGCGCCCACCCTAGTGAATATCCGGTCCACCACTCCGATCCGGGCGTTGTCGGCGGGCACGAACGAGCCCATTTGCGCCAGCAGCACTATCAGGGCGGCCTGTCGCATCACTGTACTCTTGCCCGCCATGTTCGGGCCGGTGATGATGAGCACCTGAGTTTCGGTGGGATCGAGCGATATGTCGTTCGGCACAAAGCGCTCCCCGAGGCTCATCCGCTCGACCACCGGATGCCTGCCGGCTTCGATTTCGATAACGCCCGAATCGTTCACCTCGGGCCGGCAGTATCGGTACCGCGCCGCAACTTCCGCCATCGAGAGGTAAACGTCCAATTCCGCCAGCGCGACGGCGTTAGCCTGTATGGCCGTCAGGTGTTTCGCAACCTTATCTCGCAACTCCTTGAACAACCGGTACTCGATATCGAGTATTCTTTCCTCCGCATCGAGTATCTTCTCTTCGAGTTCCTTGAGCTCGGGCGTGACGAATCGCTCCGCATTAACAAGCGTTTGCTTGCGTATGTAATCTTGCGGTACCGCGTCGAGGCCGGATTTGCTCACCTCGATGTAGTATCCGAACACCTTGTTATAACCGACTTTGAGGTTGTTTATACCGGTGCGTTTTCTTTCGCGGGACTCGATGTTTGCAATGACTTTGCGGGAGTCGCGCGCGAGCGTTTCCAGTTCGTCCCTATCGGTGTCGTATCCGCGTTTGAAAACGCCTGCGTCTTTCAGGCTTGCGGGCGCATCATCGCGAACGGCGCGCCCGATCAACCCGACCATATCGTCGAGCGGATCAAGCCGGTCACGTATGCCGGCTATTTCCTGCGCTTGCGCCTCCATCAATAATTCGCGTATTGTGGGTAATTGTTCGAGAGTGGACGCCAGCGCCAACAGGTCGCGGGGGCCGAGATTCCCGCCTGATACCTTGGAGGCCAGCCTCTGAAGGTCGTGAACCTTGTCCAGCCTCGAAGATATATCCGCACGCAAAACACCGTCGCCGACCAGCATCGCCACCGCGTCCTGCCTGAGACGTATGGCACCCACGTCGATCAGCGGATAAAGCAGCCACTTCCTCAGCAACCTGCCTCCAGCGGCAGTTATCGTCCTGTCGATCACTCCCAGGAGCGAGCCGGACTTTTGGCGATCTCGAAGGGTTTCGACAAGCTCGAGGTTGGCGCATGCGGAAGCGTCGATTATCAGCGAGTCGGAAAGGGTTATGAAATGGAACTCGCGCAAATGGTCGAGCCGGCTGCCGATGTACCGGGCGTTACCTGCCATCCACGCCGCTTCGTCCTCTATGGTGTCGGAATCGCCTTGAGCTTCTTTGATATAATTCAGCAACACCCCGACCGCCGCGACGGCGGCACGATGCCCTTCAAGCCCAAGCCCGTCGAGTGCGGCCACTTCGAAGTGATCCAACACGGTCGTCCGGGCCCTGTCCGCCTCGAACTCGCCCGAAGGGCGCTGGGTGCGATGGCCCGATATGTCCGGCGGCAGGAAATCGGACATATCTTCCGGCAGGAGCAACTCCGCCGGGTGAAGCCTCCCGAACTCGTCGGCCAGTTGTTGGATGTCATCGACCTCGAAGGCCGCAAACTCCCCGGTGGTGAACTCCGCAAAAGCGACTCCGTAAGAATCCGCCACCTGCGCCACAGCCGCGAGATAAACGCTTTCCTTGCCGTCTATCATATCGGGGCTGAGAGCCATGCCGGGGCTGATAACTCTCGTAACCGCGCGCTTAACGATACCCTTCGCGCGGGAAGGGTCTTCGACCTGCTCGCAAATCGCCACCTTGAAGCCTCGATCCAGCAGTCGTTGAATGTAGCCCTCGACCGAATGATGCGGCACACCGCACATCGGGATGCCGTTTTCCTTGTTCCTGTCGCGGCTGGTAAGTGCGATTTCGAGTTCGCGGCTGGCGACCTGTGCATCTTCGAGGAAAAGCTCATAAAAATCGCCCATGCGGAAGAAAAGCAGCGCATCGGGATAACGCTCCTTCTGCTGAAGGTATTGATCCATCATTGGCGTTCGACGCAAGGTCATAGCAGGCATAGGTTAGCAAAAACATTAGACGCCCGAAAGGGCGTCATGCGACAATCAACCGGGACGTGGTGATTTCCGGGAAATTGCCGGAAAAAACAGCTATAAATCGTCGTACCTACCGTTATCCGAGGTGCCCGCGTACATCGAACCGCTACTATACTGCGTCAATCCGTCGAACGTGAACTACTACCTCGGCTGTCGCTGTGCGAGGACTCCTTAGACCCTTTGTTCTTTTATCCCCGGGTGGGCAAACTTTTATGGGAGTGCAGGGGGGGGGAGCCCCCATCGAAAGTATTTTTGGAATGAAGAAAGATATCCCCGTTGTCCGGAAGGCGTATGACCTATGCAAGGACTTGCTCCCAAGAGTTTCCTCCTTACACCCCGATGGGCAGTTGGGACTGCTTATGCTAACATAATTTTTGAGAGGCTGGAATGAGAGCTTTTACAGCGGTTATAGAGAAGTGCTCCGAGACTGGTTTGTATGTGGGATACGTGCCGGGATTTCCGGGGGCACATACCCAGGCAGAGACTCTTGATGAACTTCAAATTAATTTGCGTGAAGTCATTGAGATGCTGTTGGAGGACGGGACCCCTCCCTTGGAAGCTGAGTTTATCGGCACGCAGACGGTAATGGTCTCCTGAATATGTCGAAGCTCCCGGTATTGAAGCCAAGCGAGGTCGCCCGGATTCTAGAGAAACTTGGCTTCAAGCAAGTGCGTCAAAGAGGCTCTCACAAGCAATTTCGCCATCCTGATGGCAGATGTACTACTTTGCCTTTTCATGCCAAGAGGGACATTTCGCCCCTCCTTCTGCGACAAATCGCCAAAGATATTGGCCTAACTGTTGATAAGTTTCTTGAACACAGGTAATCACCAACAATCCGAATATGTGGAACAACAAAACAGGTTTTCGCGGCACCCGGGACAGATTTCCTTCACGGTGATATGAAGACATGGCCGGAGTCGGCGTTCGACGCAAGGTCATAGCAGGCATAGGTTAGCAAAAACATTAGATGCCCGAAAGGGCGTCATGCAACAAGTGAGAGATTTTAACCCAAATTGTGCGGTTGGGGCTGTTTTTTTACCACAAAGGCACAAAGAACACAAAGTTTTCATTTTTTCTTTCACTCAGTTTCTTTGCGACTTTGTGGTTTATGAAAATGTATTTCTACTGCTTAACTTTTCCAAACCCTTTAGAAATGTCCCATTTCCGCTGATGTTGCACGAATACAACTTTTCATGTTGGAAAGATGATTTTCGGCCGGTTATTGCCGTATATATAAGTCGTTGTATGTCGTTGCAATGCTATACGACGACCTGCTCCTTGTATTCGCCGAAGACTTTCCTGAGTGTGTCCGATATTTCGCCGATAGTGGCGTATGCCCGGACGGCATCGATTATCGGCTCGACCAGGTTGTCGTCTGTTGATTTGGCGGCGTCTTCTAGCCGCCCGAGAGTGCGCTCGACTTCTGCGGCGTCGCGGCCTTCCTTGACCTTGTCCAGCCTCTCGCGCTGCGAGCGCTCCACTTCGGGATCGATCCGCAAAATGGGCACCTCGACATCTTCCCCGGATACAAAGTCGTTAACGCCCACCACCACCCGCTCTTTTTTCTCGACCTCCAACTGGTACTGGTAGCTCGCTTTTTGAATTTCGCGCTGCACGAATCCATGCTCGATGGCTTTGACCATTCCGCCAAGGTCTGCAACTTGTTTCATAAGCGCGGCGGCTTCTTCCTCGATCCTGTCGGTAAGCTCCTCGATTGCGTAGCTTCCGCCCAACGGGTCGATGGTTTCGGCGACGCCCGATTCATAACCGATAACCTGCTGAGTTCTCAAGGCTATGGTGACGGCTTCCTCGGTAGGCAACGCCAGCGCTTCGTCGCGGCTGTTAGTGTGGAGGCTTTGAGTTCCGCCCAACACCGCTGCCAACGCCTGGATCGTCACGCGTACGACGTTCACATCGGGCTGCTGCGCGGTTAAGCTGCAACCCGCCGTCTGGGTATGGAACCTGAGCATCCGACTTCGGGGGTTGGCGCTGCCGAATTCGTCTTTCATAATTCGAGCCCACATCCTTCGTGCCGCCCGGAACTTCGCCACCTCTTCGAGGAAATTGTTGTGCACGCAGAAGAAGAAACTGAGGTTCGGGCCGAAGTCGTCGACTCCGAGCCCCGCATCTATGGCCGCCCGGACGTACTCGACCGCGTCGGCCAAGGTAAACGCCACTTCCTGCACGGCGGTGCAGCCCGCCTCGCGCATGTGATACCCGGAAACGCTTATTGCGTTCCAGCGGGGAACTTCCCCGGAGCAATAGCCGAAGATGTCCGTGATCAACCGCATACTGTGCTTGGGAGGATAGATGTAAGTCCCTCGGGCGACGTATTCCTTGAGGACATCGTTCTGTACGGTTCCCCTGAGGTCTTTGGCCTCGACGCCCTGTTTTTTTGCGACCGCGACGTACATTGCCAGCAGCACCGCGGCGGTCGAGTTGATGGTCATCGAGGTGCTTACTTTGCCCAGCGGTATCGAGTCGAAAAGCCTCTCCATGTCCTCGAGGGTGTCGATGACGACGCCCACTCGACCCACTTCGCCGAGGCTCATCGGGTGATCCGAGTCGTAGCCCATCTGAGTGGGCAAGTCGAAAGCCACGCTCAGTCCCGTTTGGCCCTGCTCGAGCAGGTACCTGTAGCGCTTGTTCGTGTCGTCGGCGGTTCCGAACCCGGCGTATTGCCTCATAGTCCACAGCCTGCCGCGATACATCGTAGGCTGCACTCCGCGCGTATATGGGAACGAACCCGGAAAGCCCAACTCGGAGATATAGTCCATATCTCCGGGAGTATACAGCCGTTCCACTTCTATGCCGGAGGTCAACTCGAACCGATCGCGTCGCTCGGGGCGCTTCTTTATAACCTTATCAAGGGTTTCTTTTTCCCATTTCTCTTTTTCGGAAAGAATGGCGTCATCGCTCATTTCTCTGCTCCTCCGTACGGATCGGCTTAAACTTTCGGGTATTTTAGCATAAAGCTTGCCGGGGCGGTAGATACTATGGGTGTTGTCCATTGGGACGATACATGGCAAAATCGACGACGTGAAACGCCCGACAGCCATAAGAGCATTTTGGTGGATTTTGTTTGTCGTGGGAGTGACCATGGTTATCGTAACCGACCTGCGCCGCCCGCCGAAAGCGCCCTCCCCTTCGCCCACGTCATCCGAACTGAAAGCCGCCTTCCCGAGCGTACGTTTCGATGAACGCAATAAGCCTTTTCATCACTGGCTTGCGTCCGGCGGTGGGGATAAAATTCTCGGCGCCGTCTTTATCACCACCGAACTCCCGCCCGACATACGCGGCTACGTCGGGCCGGTCTCGGTGCTTGTCGGAATGGACTCGAGCGGCGCCATAAAGCGGCTGGTGGTGCTTTCCAACCGTGAAACACCTTACTACATGCGGCGGGTCGAGCAAAGCGGCTTTATCGAGCGGGTCACGGGCCGCAAGGTAACAGACGACTTGTCTGAAGTCGACGCCGTCAGCGGCGCTACCGTAACCAGCCGCGCAATCGCAGGCGACGTCGCCGGGGCGAGCAGGGTCGTCGCGAAACGACTGTTCGGAATAGAAGCGCCGAAAGAGGCAAGCATGGCAACGGGAGTTATCGACGCTGTTGTGCTCGGGGCGGTGCTGCTTTTAGCCCTGGCGGCGCGAATATGGTATAGAAATCGTGTCTTGAAATGGGCGTCTTGGACTGCGGCGATTGCCTTGGTGGGCATATTCCTTGCCGTGCCGTTGAGCTTTTCCCATATATCGAACGTCATGGAGGGACGGCTGCCGCCACTTTCCAACCCGGCGCTGGTGGTTCTGTTGGTATGGTCGTTGGTTACAACGGTTATATGGGGCCCGGTATTTTGCGGCTATGCGTGCCCGTTCGGAGCTATGCAGGAAATTGCGTGGCGGGTGGCGCCGGGCCGAAAGTGGAGCGTTTCCGAACGAGTGGGACGACATATCCGGTCGTTCAGATGGCTGGTGTTCTTCGGGTTGGTTATAGCGGTATTCCCTTTAGGCATCAGGGAAGCGGCGGGTTTCGAGCCGTATCCTTATTTCTTCGACGAGTTACACCGGCTTGTATTTCCCACAGGCGCAGGCACAAGCGGCCGGTTGAGTTTGCTGGTGTTTGGCTATGCTTTGTTCGTGCTTTTAATATCGTGCCGATTTAAGCGATTCTGGTGCAGGGTATTTTGCCCGACGGGAGCGTGCCTGTCACTGCTCAGCTTAAGACGACGCCTTTCAAGAATGGAATCCGGCGTCCCAAAGGACACCCCCGGCGAAGAAACATATTAAATCAGCTGAAATTACTCGGAAAATCAAATCCCCATCCTGCGCTTGAGGTCGTCAAGCTTTTTCTTCAGGCCGGGTAACAATTTTTCACCCTCTGCAGAACCCATCAGGTTGATCTCTTCTTTCGGATCGGCGGCGAGATCGAACAGTTCATTTTCATGGCGGCCGTCGTATTCGATGTACTTGTGGGTTTTCGTCCTCACGGCAAAATGCTGCGGAACGTTGTAGGGATAGTCCCGGAAATATTCATACAGCCATGCCGTTCGTCCCGGTGTCGTGCCGTTTTCGAGTATGGGCTTGAAACTCGCCCCCTGCACGTCTAGTGGAATCTGAATCCCTGCCGCATCAAACACGCTGGGCGCGAGATCGACGTTGGTTATCATCTGGTCGGCCTTTCTTCCCGGATCCGGTATCAATCGGGGATAACGGACGATAAAGGGTACGCGGATGGCTTCCTCGTAGGCCCACCTCTTGTCTATCAACCGGTGCTCGCCCCAGAAAAAGCCGTTGTCGCCCGCATAGACGACCATGGTGTCTTCCGCGATTCCCATTTCGTCGACCTTGTCCAGCACCCGCCCGATTTGTCCGTCCAGCGCGGTTAGCGTTTCACAATAATTCCTGTAATGATACGTCATCGGGCCCATGGTGCCGTAGAAAATATTTCCGTTGGTCATGGTGATCCCCTGATCTATTTCCCTTGGCAAATCGAGCTTTATATTCTTGTACATACCCTTGGTTTCCGGCGGCGGCAGGAACTGGTGATGCGCGGCCTTATGCGCCAGGAACAGGCAGAAGGGATTGTGTCTTTGCTTACCGATAAAATCGAGCGCCATGTCGGTGAGTTCCTCGGTGATGTACTTCTTCCGGGAGGGTCTTTCGATTCCGTCCTCGATAATGGGGCAGTCGAAGTACCGCCCCTGGCCGCTCTGTACGGTAAAGGTGGCGAACTTGTCCACCCCCCGTAGTTGCGGCAATTTTCCCGGCATATGCCACTTGCCGATAAAGGCCGTGTCGTAGCCCAGCTTCTTGAACGACTCGAAAAAAGTTACGTTTTCGTTATTCCACGGAGTTACATTGTTTCTCACGCCATGCGAATGCGCGTATTTGCCGGTGAGAAAAGTTGCACGGCTCGGGCTGCATAGCGATGTGGTGACGAAAGCGTTTGTAAAAAGCACCCCGTCTTTCGCCAGTCGGTCAAGCTGCGGGGTCTGCATGAACGGATGATCGAGGCAGCTTAAAAGATCCCACCGATGATCGTCGCTGAGGATGAATATGATGTTCGGACGTTTTCCCTGATATGCCCGGGCCGGGTCCGATCCATGGATGCCCATTCCAGCGAGCGCGGCTCCTGTAACCAGTCCGATTTTTTTCAGCGCATCGCGCCGCGACGTCTTTTTTTCAGGCGGTTTGTTATTCATATTTTCACCGTTTCCTTAAAGCGTGGTTTCACACGAGATATATTATTCGCAAAATCCACCAAACATCGGGTTACTTCGTTTAAAGGCCGAATCCGAACAAAAGTTTATAGCCCTCCATAAATAGATAAAAAGAATGAACCCCTTGCTCCCATGCGAGGTTGATTACAAATATGGAAAGACCCGCAATAATCGCCGCAAGGGACGGGACGGAGAATACTTCCACGTTCTCACCGCGTTTTTTCAACGACCTGCGGCAAAGCATTTCGAGCAGGCCAACCTGGGCGATCACCGCCGCGAAGAGGCTTATAATCAGCGGGTTGAAGAGGAAATATATGGATTCCCCGATCGAAAACGTCGCAGTGACTCTCACGACTTCCTTGATTGCCCAGGCGGCAGGGTTGATCAGGGTAGCAAGAACCCTTTCCCGAAAAGTCGCCCCTCGAAAATACGACATCGTATAAACCGCAAACGGGCTGAATCCCACGCACAAAAATAAAACC
>CAZDAF010000095.1:0-11130 GCA_964503115.1 uncultured bacterium | reverse complement strand
TATTGTTCGGATATATAGAAGTATTAGTGGCAGTTACGCAATTTTGCATAGACTCGCAACATAGGGCTACAGCAAAAGGGCCTGCGTCACAAAAGTGGGTTTTCATGCGCAGCGGGATTCTGAAGAAGTCTTCGAAACGGCCTGATAGGTGGGCGCAGCGGTGTGTTATGACTGAGTTTGCGCCACGAACTGTCCACTTCATGCCGGATTGTTTGAGTCGTGCTCCGATGACGAATAACATTGACAAATCTTAATATGGAGATTAATATATACGGTTAATGGTCGTAGTAAACGAATCTCGGTTTTCGTCGGAAAAGGGTCCCTCGCCAAAAGGTGGCTCTATAGGGCCGTTGCTCATCGTGGAGCTTTTGGTGTTGATTTTTGCTGCAAGCGGGTGGTTGGCAACGGTTCTGCTCGATGACCGGAGCACGCAATGGGAAGAAACGCAATCATTAGAACAGGTTGCCGATTCGGGTGGGAACAATTCGCTTGAAACTGAGGGTATACCGCCTATAGTCGGCAGTATTGGAACAAGGTATTTCAGCGGCGGTCCGATCCCGGAGTCGGGAGGCGCGGAGCCGGCAAATGTGAACGACGGCGCTTTGGCCTTGCCCGAAACTCTTCCCTCCGGCGGGCCGATAGAAAATGGCACGGGTGAAATAGTTGACAGGTTGGAAGAAGAATATCCGATTAAAACCATTGCCATAGACGAAGCGGCTCAGGATGTAATTATCGACCGATTGAAATTGAACCTCGAGGATTACGGCCTGTGCGATGAGGAACTCATGGTAGCTCTGGAATCCTGCTGTGCCGACGCGAGCAATTTGCCCGTCATGTGGCCGGTAAAAGGCATAATCACCAGCGGATTTGGGATTCGTGTGGATCCGATAACTCGGAGACGTACGATGCACAAAGGGTTGGATATATATGCTCCTACCGGCACCTTCGTGCTGGCTCCCGCCGATGGATATGTAAAAATTACGGGTTGGCAAAGTGGATACGGCCGCGTGGTTTATCTGGATCACGGAAACGGCCTGACAACGCGATATGCGCATTTCTCGGCGTTTTTGGTTCGCAAACGCATGACGGTCATGCGCGGTGATCCCATCGGCAAGATAGGCAGCTCCGGCCGTGCCACGGGGCCGCATTTGCATTTCGAGGTGAGGTGGCGAGGTAAGGCGCTTAACCCGAGACCGTTCCTGCTTTTCGACAATGACCAATATAAATAATCGGGATATTTTCGGTTCAAAGGCGGAAGCCGATGCGATTCCTCTTGCGGAACGTATGAGGCCGCGCAGCCTCGATGAGTTCGTCGGGCAAGAGCACCTTGTGGGAGAAGGGCGGCTGCTGGCAAGGGTAGTCGAGACCGGCAAAACGCCTTCTCTCATACTATGGGGCCCGCCGGGAAGCGGCAAAACGACATTGGCGCGGCTGCTGGCGGGGATGACATCGAGCGAATTTGTGTCTTTCAGCGCCGTGCTCTCCGGCGTGAAGGATATTCGTATGGTCGTCGAGGACGCCAAAATGCGCCTGAAGATGAAGGGTGACCGAACGATACTTTTTGTCGACGAAATTCACCGCTTCAACAAGGCTCAACAGGACGCTTTCCTGCCTCACGTCGAAGACGGTACCGTGATTCTTATAGGCGCGACGACCGAGAACCCGTCTTTCGAAGTTATCCCGCCGCTCCTGTCACGTTGCCAGGTGGTTAAGCTCGATCGTTTGAGCGATGAGGAAGTGGGAGGAATAGTGGATCGTGCCTTGACGGACGATGACCGGGGTTTTGGCTCGCGCCGGTTGGATATCGATCCCGACGCGAGAGCGTTGCTGGTTGAAGCGGCTTGCGGTGACGCGCGAAAAGTGCTCAATGCACTCGAAACCGCCGCAAGTTTCACGAAAGACGGAAAAACCGTCACTTCCGAAAGTGTCGTCGAGGCGATCAAAAGCCCCTATTTGAGGCACGATAAGGCCGGTGAGGATCACTACAACGTAATAAGCGCCTTCATCAAGAGCCTCCGGGGCTCGGACCCCGATGCGGCGTTGTACTGGTTGGCCCGGCTGATCGAAGCCGGGGAAAACCCGCGCTTCATCGCCCGCAGGATGATTATTTTCGCAGGCGAGGACATCGGAAACGCCGAGCCCGCCGCGTTGATGATCGCCACGGCAGTTGCGCAGGCGGTCGAGTATGTGGGTATGCCTGAAGTGGCCATCAACCTGGCGCATGCGGTAACTTATCTGGCCTCCGCGCCGAAAAGCAACGCGAGTTACATGGGCCTTAAACGCGCCACCGAAGAAGTTCACCGAACCGGCGCACTCGAGGTTCCACTGCATTTACGCAATGCACCGACAAAGCTGATGAGCGAGTTTGGGTATGGCGAGGATTATAAATATCCCCACGATTTCGACGGCGGTTTCGTCAAGCAACAATACCTGCCGGATGAGCTTGTCGAAAAGCGCTTCTATCATCCCACCGATTATGGCAGGGAGAAGAACATTGCCGAAAGATTGGAACGACTCAGGCAGAAAATTCGCAAACAAAAGAAAGAAAAGTCATCGAAAAAGAAAAAGTGATATTATCGCATGAAAGGCGGCAACACAGAAAAACCCACCACATCGGGTGAGCCGGGGTTTAACAATTATAAAACACCTTTTTAGAATCGTTCTATTTGTAAATCGTCGTCTTCTTCTGCGACGTCGGCTTCCTCGACAGCTCCTTTTTCTCCCACCCCATGCTCCTTTTCAAATTCGCCCCACACCGCATCGCTGGTGGAAGATATTCCGCTGACCTTCAGCTTGAAATCGTCCGGGTTGGTAGATTGCCTGAGGGCTTCCTCGAAGGTTATAAGTTCCTTGCGGAAAAGCACCATGAGAGACTGGTCGAATGACTGCATTCCATAGGTGGTGAATCCCTTGTTGATAGCGTCGTGAAGTTCCTTTGTCTTATCCTTATCTTCGATGCATTCCCTGACACGTCCTGTGGCGACCAGCACCTCGACCGCCGGGACTCGCCCTCGACCATCCGCGCGGGGCACCAGCCTCTGACTGACGATGCCTTTGACGATCGACCCGATCTGCAATCGTACCTGCGCTTGCTGGTAAGGTGGGAAGGCGGTAACTATACGGGTGATGGTCTCCGTTGCGTCGATGGTATGTAGCGTGCTTAAAACCAGGTGGCCGGTTTCAGCGGCGGTGAGCGCCGTTTCGATGGTCTCGAAATCGCGCATCTCGCCGACGAGGATAACATCGGGATCCTGACGGAGAGCGCTCTTGAGCGCAATGGCGAAACTGTTGGTGTCGAATCCGACCTCACGCTGGTTGACTATACTTTTTTTGTCGCGATGCAAAAACTCGATCGGGTCCTCGATGGTAATAATATGACAAGTGCGGTTCGAGTTTATCCAGTCGATCATCGCTGCCAGGCTGGTGGACTTTCCGCTACCGGTGGTGCCCGTGAGGAGTATGAGACCGCGCTGCTCCGATGCAATACGCTCGATCACCTTCGGAAGATTGAGCTGCTCGACGGTGCTTATCCCGAAAGGAATCACGCGGAATACTATGCCTATGGTGCCGCGCTGCTGGAAAACGTTTACGCGGAATCTTCCAAGACCCGGAACGCCGTAAGCGAGGTCGATTTCATTCGCTTCCTTGAATTTCTTCTGCTGACCCTGGTTCATTATCCCAAAGGCCATTTGGTTCACCATGTCGGGAGAAAGTCTGGGAGCTTCCTTGTACGGCACGAGTGATCCGTCGATGCGGAATATCGGCGGCAAGCCCGCTTTGATGTGGATGTCACTTGACCCGGCTTTAATGGCCACTTTTAAGATGTCGTTCAGTTGCATGGTAGCCTCCCGCTACTGCTACGGCTGTGCGTTATCCATCTACCCTCGTTATCTTACACATTATACTCGCCCTGAGGAATAGTTTCAAGTTGTGGGGCCATTCTTATCATGCTCAGCCGACTTCATGTCACTTTCGAGGGGCGGCAGTCCGCAAGATTTGCGTATCTCGGCTTCGAGTTTGGCTGAGATGTCCGGGTTATCGGCGAGAAACGCCTTTGCATTTTCCCTTCCCTGTCCGATCCGGTCATCCTTGTAGCTGTACCATGCGCCGCTTTTATCCAAGACGCCGGCCTCCGCTCCCATGTCGATTAATTCACCTTCGCGGCTGATTCCACGGTTATACATCAGATCGAATTCGGCCATCCGGAATGGAGGCGCTATTTTATTTTTCACCACCTTGACCCTGGTGCGATTCCCTACCACCTGGTCGCCCTGCTTGATCGATCCTATGCGCCGTATATCCAGTCTGAGTGAAGAATAGAACTTGAGCGCGTTACCGCCCGTCGTGGTTTCAGGGCTGCCGAACATCACCCCGATTTTCATCCGAATCTGGTTGATGAAAATGACAATCGAATTTGTTTTGTTGATGGTGCCGGTGAGTTTTCTCAACGCCTGGCTCATCAAACGCGCCTGCAATCCCATGTGAGTATCTCCCATTTCTCCCTCTATTTCGGCGCGTGGAACGAGCGCGGCCACGCTGTCTATGACCACCACGTCTATGCTGTTCGAGCGTACCATACTCTCCGCCACATCAAGCGCTTGCTCGCCGCTGTCCGGCTGGCTGATGTAGAGGTTGCCGACATCCACGCCGATGCGCTTGGCGTAAATCGGGTTGACGGCGTGTTCCGCGTCGACGAACAGGGCCTTGCCCTTTTTCCCCTGTGCCTCGGCAACTATATGCAACGCCAGCGTCGTCTTGCCACTGGACTCCGGGCCGTATATCTCGACCACCCGACCGCGAGGTATGCCGCCGACACCGATGGCAGTGTCCAGACCGATAGAGCCGGTCGGAATGACATCCACATCGGTAGCAACGGCATCTTCGCCGAGGCGCATTATAACTCCCTTGCCATATTGCCGCTCGATGGCCGTTATGGCCTGCTGCAACGCCCTTTCTTTATCGTCTGTCGCTTTAGCCATAAGCTTCTCCTTTTTATAGACCCACTGTCTCCATTTTGGTGTATACCGCCCCGCCCGGTTTCAGATCGCTTTTGAAAAGTATTAACTCATTCGCCGTAAAAAACCCGAACTCCCGTGTGTGGTGATGTTCAATCAACCCTACAAGCTCCTTGCCCGGTCTGCCGCCCTTTCTGGCACGGCCAATAGTAAGGTGCGGGTGAAAAGGCCTTTTTTCAGGTGCAAACCCGAGCGGCTCCATTCCTTTCTCGATTCGCCGGGCCAACTCTCCGAGTGCGCCCGTGGGTTCTTCCAGCCCCGCCCATATTACCCTTGCATTGCGCGGATTCGGAAAAGCTCCCAATCCCTTGACACCGATCTTAAAGGGCCTTGCCGTATGTGCGGCTTCTTCCATTACGCCACGCAGAGAAGGTATCATGCTTTGCGCAACGTTGCCCAAAAATTTCAGCGTAAGATGAATGCCATCGACTCGTCCCCATTTGATGTCGTTTACTTTCGGTTTGAGCTCGGCGGCGATCTTTTTCAGATTATCGCGTATTTCCCCCGAAATGTCGATTGCGACAAAGCTGCGAATACTCGCCTCGTTTCGTTTCGGCATCCCTTTCATCGGCAACAAGATACCGCAGCCCACCCGCTTTTTCAAGGGCGAATTTCAATAATGATGTTTATCGAGCCGTATTGCTCGCCGGCGAACCTCGACCGGCTTTCTTGCCTTACGGGTGGGTATAGCCTATCCTTTAGATAAAAAGGGCAATTCGTGAATTGCCCGTACGGAGATTATTTATTTTGTGCCGTATGGGCGTAATTTATTGCGTCCTAAAGTCATTGAACTGATGCAACGAGATATTTACGAGACATTGGGTGTCGGCCGGAATGCCACGCAGGAGGAAATAAAACGTGCTTTTCGACGTAAGGCAATGGAGTGTCATCCTGACCGCAATCCCGACAACCCCCACGCCGAGGAACGTTTCAAGGAATTGCAGGAGGCATATCAGGTATTGAGCGATCCGCACGAGCGCGCTTATTACGACCGTACGGGCCGTACCGGGCGGCAATCCGCTTCGGGGCCTTTTGACTTCGGTTTCGGGACGAACCCGGCGGACCTTTTCGAGGACATTTTCGGCCAGGTATTCGGTGCCGGAATGGGTGGCCGAAGGAGATCGAGCCGTGGCGCCGATTTGCGCCTGAACATAAACATCGGCTTCGAGGAAGCGGCTTTCGGGACTGAGGCACGTATAAAGGTGCCGCGCAAGGAGACCTGCGCGGAATGCGGTGGCTCCGGCGCCAGGCCGGGTCATGGATCCTCGACCTGTCCCCTGTGCGGCGGCACAGGAAGGATGCAAATAAATCAGGGCTTCTTTTCCTTCACTAGAACTTGTCGCCGTTGCGGCGGAACGGGGAGAATCATACGCGAAAAATGCACAAACTGCGCCGGGTCGGGACTCGTATCGACGATAAGGGACCTTACGATAAAAATACCTCCCGGGGTGAGTGACGGCGCTCGCCTGAAGTTGGCCGGGGAAGGGGAAGGAGCCCCCAAAGGCGGCTCGCGCGGGGACCTTTACGTAGTGGTAAATGTCGACTCCCATCCTCGTTTTACGCGCCGGGACGACGACCTGGTGATCGAGGTGCCTATATCTTTCCCGCAGGCGGCCCTTGGCGCGGAAATATTCGTACCGACTCTCGAGGGCGAGGAGCGGCTTCGCATATCGCCGGGCACTCAATCGGGGCGTATCTTCCGGTTGAGAGGACACGGTGTAACCCACTTGGGCAGACCCGGTCGGGGCGATCTCCATGTGGTGGTTCACGTGGATGTGCCAACGAAGCTCACCGAGGAACAGAAGGGACTTTTACGAAAGCTCGCAGAATTGAGCGGCGACGAAGTCGAGCCGAAATCCAAAGGCTTTTTCGGCAAGGTTTGGGACATTCTGGGATGAAACTACGCCACAAGATTGGGTTCCCGGTATTAATTCTATTATTTATATTGTGGGGTTGCCCGCCGCCGGGACCACATCCTCGAAAGGGTGATGCGGAACTCGAAACCGCCATCTCGGCTCACAGGGAAGCAGAGGGAAATAAGCGTATCGAAGCGAGGCTTCGGCTCGATACTCTGGTACGGCAATATCCCAATTCGGAGCTCGCCGATAACGCTCTCCTCGACATCGCCAGGTCTCTCCTTACCGAAGAGTCATTCGACAAAGCTATAACTTCGCTTAAGGAGATACTCGATAAGTATCCGTCCTCCGACAGTGCTTCCGAAGCGCGATTCCTGCTCGGGCTGGCGTTTTTCCGATCAGGGCGCATGGCCGAAGCCGTTGCCGCGTTCGCAGGGGTGGACCGGAAGGATCCCCACTGGGTTGATGCTTCTATTTTTTATATCGACGCGATGCTGAAGCAGGATAAAGTTGACGAAGCTATCGGTCGTTATGTCCAGCTTCGCAAAGCCGACCCGAAGCGCGCGTTGGAAGTGGAAGACGCGCTGGTAAAGGCTCTGGAGAAGATGAGCAGCCCCAAGCTCGAAGCGGTGCTGCCGAAGCTGCCCAAATCGCCGGTGGGCGCTTATGCGCTCTTCCTGCTGGGCAAACGGGCTTATGACCACGGTGATTTCGTCGCAGCGCGTAAGTACATGGCCCGCTTGGTAACGCACCATCCCGATAGTCCGCAGGCCGAGCAAGCTCGATCCATGCTGGACGACATGGAAAACGTCGGCAAGATAAACGAAAACGCTCTGGGTATTATGCTTCCGCTTAGCGGCAAATGGGCGCCTTACGGGAGGAAGTTTCTGGACGGCGCCGCTCTTGCGATTGACGCTTTTGGCACAACGGCAACTCAGGCGCTTTCAATAAGACTCGAGATAGCGGATACGGCGGGCGATCCTGAGCGGGCGGCCGAGGCTGCGGTAGAGTTGGCGGTTGAAAAGCGCGTTATCGCCATCGCAGGGCCGATTCAAAGAGATACCGCAAAAGCGGCGGCAAAGACGGCCCAGGCTTATGGTGTGCCTATAGTTACCATGACACAACTCGAGGAAATTACTGATTTCGGCTCGATGGTATTCCGCAATTCCGTAACGCCGAGGGATCAGGTGAAAACTGTCGTGTGGTATGCGGTCACCGCTCTGGGCATCAGAAACTTCGCAGTTTTGTTTCCGGATCATTCTTATGGAAAATTATTCAGGGATGTTTTCATCGAGGAGGCGGGACGGCAGGGCGGAATCGTGGTACTCAGCGTGCCGTATAAACATGGCCAGGCGGATCTGCGGCTGGAAATCAGGGAGATCGCCAGACGAAAGCGGGAAATAGAGGCGCTTTTCATACCCGATTCATACATGGCCGCCGCCACCATCGCGCCGCAACTCACATATTACAACGTGGTTCGTCTCAAACTGTTGGGATCGAGCGGCTGGAACAATCCGAGACTTATAGACCTTGCGCGGGGGCAGATGTCTTCATTCGAAGGCGCAACTTTCCCCGACGCTTTCTTCAAGAAGGCTTCGACGCCTATTACGCGGCAATTCGTCAATGATTTCGAGGCGGCATACGGGCGAAAGCCGGGTATGTATGAGGCCATGGGGTACGAAACGGTTCGCCTGCTGGTCGAGATGATTACCAAAAACGGCGTGAAGAATCGGCCGGCTATGCGGGATGCGTTGGCAAGTGTGAAAAGTTTCTCCACCTTCAGTGGGTATCTTGCCGTTCAGCCCGACCGCAGCTTTCACAGGCCGCTTTTCATATTGCAGGTGCGCAATGGAAAGATCGTAGACATATCCGCAACGGGCGAGTTCTAACACCCTGATTTTTAATGAGAATTGGTAACAGTTAAATTGGCGGGGAAAATACACCTGACATACGAAGAATTTCGGGATGCGCTCGAGGGCGAAAGGCTTCCGGCGGCAATCGTTAACCTCGACGCCTTGGATCATAACACCGAAGTAATGCTCGATCCGGTCCGCCCGAGTGGGAAGACCGTTCGAATCGCCACCAAGAGCGTCCGGTGCCCGTGGATCGTCAACCACATTTTAACAGGGGGAAATAGCGGCCTGTTTCGCGGGCTGATGAATTTTACGATGGAGGAAGCCGCTTATCTCGCGCAGGAGGGTTATGACGACCTGCTGGTGGTTTATCCCACCGTTCAGTCTTCCGACATGGAACTTATGGCGAAGCTGGCGGCGGACGATGTGCGCGTGACTATGGTGATCGATTCGGAAGAGCACCTTGACGTAATGGGTCGCGCCGGCCGAGCCGCTCGAGTCGAGTTGCGCGCGGCTATCGAGTTGGACGTGGCGTTGGAGCGCGCCGGTGGGAGGCTTTATTTCGGAGTACGCCGCAGCCCCGTACGCGACGGCCGGAGGGTAATTGAGCTTATTCGGTACGCCGAAAGGATCGGCGGTGTACGAATTGTAGGAATAATGGCGTACGAGGCGCAGGTGGCCGGCCTCAACGATACGAGTCCTTATACGCGCATGCTGAATCCGCTCAAACGCTGGATCAAGAAGGCCTCGGTGCCCAAGGTGCTCGAACACAGAGCTGAGGTATGGCGCGCGCTCGAACGGGAAGGAATCGAGCTCGAATTCATCAACGGCGGCGGTACCGGCAGCGTGAAGAGCACCAGCGCCGATCCGGCAGTCACCGAGGTGACCGTCGGGTCGGGGTTTTACACTTCCCATCTGTTCGTATATTACCGCGACCTGCCGCTGGTTCCAGCGGCGTTTTTTGCCATCCAAGTGGTCCGCAGGCCGAAGCCGGGGATGATCACTTGTCAAGGCGGAGGCTACATAGCAAGCGGCCAGGCGGGATTCGACCGCCTGCCTATGCCATATTCGCCGCAGGGGTTGAAAATGCTCGGGTTCGAGGGCGCGGGAGAGGTACAAACTCCACTTTTAGTTCCACCGGGATGCCCGCATCTCGAAATCGGCGATCCTGTTATCTGGCAACACTCGAAAGCGGGGGAACTGATGGAGCGATTTAATGAAGTGCTTATCATCCGCAATGGAAAAATAACCGACCGCGTGCCCACGTATAGAGGGTTGGGAAAAAGCTTCCTTTAAATGGAATTACCGACGAGTAGCCAATACCCTGTTTGTCGGATTTCCACATTTCACATGATCTTAGTAATAAAAATATCGTTTTTGAAAAAGATACTGATTGAAAAGAAATATCAACATGTTATCCTAATCTCCATAGTCTTGATGAATTATTTGCATTGGCGGTGTTTATGTGGTTTCTGTACGCAGACTGGGAGATTTTTTTTACAATACTTCGCAAGGTAATTCTTCGAATAGCGTCTATTGATAAAGGAAAATTTGAAGCTCTGTAAAGAGTTTGTTTCAAATAAGGAGGTGGTAGGGGGAGCACTTCATAAATAATCAATTTGACTTTTCACAATAATGTGCTAGTGTAGGCGTCAACATTTAATTCGCATAATTCGCAGAAGGAGTAGAAAAATGAGCATGCAAGAGATAATCAGGACTTTCGCGGACAAAATGTACAAATACCGTAAAGAAGTGGGGTTGACGCAGGAGGAATTGGCGGAAATGCTCGATCTGGATAACAGCTATGTGAGTCTTCTCGAGCGCGGTGCGCGAGTACCTTCCATTATCACTCTCGGCAGGATCGCAAAGGTTTTCGGAGTAAAGCCATACGACTTGCTTGTCGTTACCCCCGATGATGATAAATACGGTTTCAGGCAAAGAGAGTTGTTATACCTCATCGCGGAAGCACCGCCGGAAAAGATAGATAAAATCTTTCGTATCATGAAAGTTCTGGGCGAGCCGACCGGGAAACGCAAGGGAAAGTAAATACGGGCGAATCCGGAAGGAGATTTCCATAATCGCGGGGGTTGTGCATGGACACAACCCTTTTTTAATTTGTGTATGGGGAAAAATCAATGGAATTTAGCAAAAATCGCCTGAATTTCTGGGTAGACGTGGTGATGTTTGTGGACATGGTCTGTATAACTCTCATCGGGCTGATAATAAGATACGTGTTGCCCCCCGGCACCGGTGGGCGGCACGGCGGATGGGGGCTGACTTTCCTTGGCATGAGCAGGCACGACTGGGGCGATGTGCATTGGGTGATGGCACTGATTCTGGTCGCCCTGCTCGTTGTGCATATCTGGCTGCACTGGAAATGGATCGTTCAACAATTGAAACGCACAT
>CAZDAF010000094.1:0-11144 GCA_964503115.1 uncultured bacterium | reverse complement strand
CAAAATTGCGGCAAAAAACAAACTTCTGCAATGAAAATTCAAGCTTGTAAATATGCAATATGCTTCTATCGTTATTGCAATTCAGTGGATAAAGTACCATTTTAAACATGTTGAACGATTTTATTGTCTCTCATTTTTATCGGCAAAATTGCCGCATACCGCTTGACGAACGGCATAATTCGTGATATGGTTAAAATAATGAGTGAAAAAACAGAAAAAAAACGCCTGGCCATATTAAGAGTTTTACAGGAAGCTAACAAAGCACTGGGAAGCTCAAGAATTACCGAGCGCTTACTGGCGATGGGTCATGATGTGAGCGAGCGAACCGTACGCTTCTATCTTAAGGCAATGGATGAAAAAGGGCTCACCGAGAATCTCGGAAAAAAAGGGCGACTTATTACTCAGCGAGGGTTGAATGAGCTATCGAATGCAAGGGTTATAGAAAAGGTTGGACTCCTGGCCGCTAAGATCGACCGGATGACTTACAACATGGATTTCAACTTGCCAAAAAGGGCGGGTACCGTTGTGATCAACATGAGCATAATAAAGCAAACACAACTGAAGAACGCCGCTCCGCTGATCAGCAAGGTGTTTGCCGCAGGCTATGCCATGGGGCGGCTAGTGGCCCTTTTCGATCCGGGGGAGAGTGCAGGTGAAATACTTGTGCCCGACGAGTGTGTGGGAATTGGAACCGTTTGTTCAGTTACGTTAAACGGTGTGCTTCTCGCCCACGGCATTCCGATAAACTCGCGGTTCGGCGGGCTTTTGGAACTTCAAGATTATAAACCCACGCGGTTTGTGGAGCTTATCCACTATGATGGCACTACCTTGGATCCGCTCGAGGTTTTCATTCGCAGCGGCATGACCGACTGTATGGGAGCTACGGAAACGGGGAACGGCAGGATCGGCGCAAGTTTCCGGGAAATACCGGCGGAAAGCAGGGAAAGCGTGATTGCGCTCGCACGGCGGTTGGAGAAAGTCGGTCTCGGAGGCTTTATGACCATAGGATGGCCCGGTCGGCCGTTACTTGAGATCCCGGTGAGTGAAGGGCGAGTGGGAGTGGTGGTGATTGGTGGACTTAACCCCATAGCCATGCTGGAAGAACAAAGCATTCAAACCCCTTCCCGCGCATTGGCCGCATTGGCCGAATACAAAACCTTGTTCCAATATGAAGAGCTCGACGATCGTGTCCGCGACAACCGCACTAAAGCCGTCCGCGAACTCGGCATGCGCCGTTCCACCTTTTAGCTTTGTATTTGTACCCAAATTGAGAGATTTTTATGTTTTTGTGTTCTTCCGTCCCGTTTGTCAAGCTCGGGACATGGCTTGAAACGTTCTTGGGGGCGGAAACGGTGGGTGATAATCTACCTTCAATGGTAAAAAAACAGTGCTGTTTCTTAGAAGGGCTATACCCGTCACAAAGGGCATACATCCACACCGCTGTTAAAGAATCACTCAATTTAGGTATATGGCCTATTGACTCAACTCACCCTGCGTTCGGGCATTCCCGCCCTGTTCTTCATCTTTTTTCCCATCACTCGAACCCTCGACCCCTTTGCCCCTCGAATCCTTCCCAAGAAGAAACCGAGTGAGCTAGGTCCACAATCCATAGGTATAAATAAGCCGGGGCTTGACCACCCCGGCTTATTCATGTTTTTTGAACCCTAAAATCGATGGAGTTTTAACGCGCGTCGGTAAACCTTTTCGATCTGACGTGTTCCCCCACTTTGAATTCTTGTATCGATTGAATGATCAGCGCCGTGGAAAAATTTTGGGAGGTGGTCATAACAACCAATTTACCTATGGTTTTTTCCGGTAACCACATCTTTTCGCCGGTCTCGGGATCTTTTACCCGCCTGCGGGGCAAATATGCATTAAACAAATTACCGGGAACCACGCCGTGCTTCTTCCCAACATCGATATACACAATCTCGTCTTTGCTGGTGTAAGTATTGCCAAGCTGGGAGAGAATAATGTATCCCTCGAGCGGCCGTTCATAATAACGCGCATCGATATCGCAGAACATCACCTGCGTTTTGGCACGCGTCATGGGGGTTATATGATCGCCCAATATGACGGACTCATTGGAGGAAATTATCTCCGCCTCGCTGCTCGTGCCATCGACTTTTATTATTTTCAGAGTGCCGATAGTGCGGATGTTTTTCCCCACTTTTTTATTCGTTATCGGATGTCTGATTTCGCTGACGGCCCTGAAAATGTCGAACTTGTCTCCGACCTTGAATCCCCTATTCTTTCCGGCGTTTATGTAGACTTTGTCGTAAGTTCCGTAAATCGCTTTCGACTCTGGCGCGTCGTTTATGATGGCGGTGGATTCGATTTCCTGACCGGACATGAACCCCAACTTGTGCGCGGGTGTATAAATCACCCTGTCGGACTCGGCAGTTGGAGCGGTCCATGTTACTGAGAACTCCTCATCCTCCGCGCCGGCGGCTTCCGCATATTCAGTACCGCCTATATGCTCGACTGGCAGGTTGTCGAGCTTGTTCTGCAAAGTGTCTTCTTCCGGCACTATTGTGAGTACGTCGCCCGGATAAATCCAGTGCGGATCCTCGATGTGCTGGTTTTGCTGCCATATATGCGGCCATTTGAATGGATCGTCGAGGAACCGCGACGCGAGATCCCATAAAGTGTCGCCCCGCTTGACGACATACTTGTAGCGGTCAGGATCTTCCCCGGCCGGTTCGTCTAACAGCGGCTCCGTTTGAGCAACCGCCGCAACGGTTAATACAACCGCCAAAAGCGCCGGCAATAATATCCGCATTTTCATCGCTTCGCCCTCCTGTCTTAGTCCGTCGAATTGACATCCATCGTCTGCGGCGTCATACATCCGACGATGTTATAAGATATTTTCCAACTCCTGACGTGCCGCTTCGGCGGCGGCGCTGTCCGGAAAACGCTCTATCACCCTGTTAAAAGCTTTTCGAGCGCCTTCCACATCCTCCAATCTCATAAAGCTCATCCCCAGGCGCAACATGGCCATCGGCGCTTCCTTGCCCTCGGGATACTTCATGAGGTATCGGCGGAACTGTTCTATCGCCCTGCTGTATTTTTTCCGCTTATACCTGCACTCCCCCGAGTAGAACAACGCCGATGCTTCATAAAGTGTACCAGGGTATCTTGTAAGGTACAACAAAAAAGCTTCTCCGGCGAGTTCAAACTCTCCTTTATGAAACTGCCCGACCGCACTTTCGTACAGCGTCGCTGCTTCGACGGGCACGCCTTCCTCTTCCGGAGGCCGGACGGATGCTACCGGTGGAGAGTCTTCGGCGACCGACGTATCAGCAACTCCCGAAGCCGGCTGTTCTTCGACAAATCCGGGATCATCGCCGAACAGCGGAGGCAACTCGCTACCGACCGAAGGAGTCTCGGAAGGGGAATCCCCTTCCGACGGTGCGTTTTCCGGATGCAATTTCACCACTGCCAGTCCGGAGGGGGTAGGTATGCTGGGCGGTTGCGTTATGACTACGGGCGAGGTAGCGCCCTGTCCGATGGTGGAGTTTGTAGAAACTGTCCTGGAATCGCCGTTAAGAGCGCCGCTTTCGATCAGCGCTATTTTCCGCTCAAGCTCAGCCACGCGGGCATTAAGGTCCCGGTTGTGCGCCGAAAGCTCTTCCACCCTGCGAGCCAATTCTTTCCGGCCGGTCATTTTGCCGGCAGGGCAACCAGTCGACACCAAAGCCATGATAACAAGGGAGATGATCGGCAAAAGAATCGCTTTGTGCATAACACCGGCCACAAAACCGCTTTGTGGATACTTCATTGCATATCCTCTCAGTTAAATGGTTAGTCTCCCGGATACATCAATACCTTTATATTGTTTATAAAGTTTATACACTTATTACTAACTTGTCAAGATTGAGGAAAAATTTAATTTCTATTTGACTTTTTTATATTATAGTGTTACCATAATTCACCAAAATTATGCGTTCTGAAAAAAGGGCCCCTTTTGTGCTGGCCAGTTCATCGCCTCGAAGGCGCAAACTTCTGAGCCAGGTGGGGTTGAAATTTGAGATTTATCCGGCTGAGGTGGAAGAGGTACCTGCTCCGGGGCGGGAACCTCACGAAGAAACAATAAGGATCGCTTCGGAAAAGGCCGAATGGACGGCGACTCGTGTCCCTCCCGGTAACTGGGTACTTGCCGCCGATACCGTTGTCATCGTTGATGACATGGTACTGGGAAAGCCGGGGTCCGAAGACGAGGCCGTCGAGATGCTCCGGCTTATCTCCGGCCGCCGCCATCGCGTTATCACGGGGTGGTGCATAATGGAGTCACCGGATCATGTGGCTCGAAAGGGGTTCGTGGAGAGCGAAGTAATAATAAAGCAACTGGACGATCACACCATAAGAGCCTACGTGCGGACGGGCGAGCCGATGGATAAAGCGGGCGCTTACGCCGTTCAGGGCATCGGCGCTTTTATGGTGAAGGCAATCGAGGGCAGCTACACCAACGTTGTCGGATTGCCGCTGAGCGAGGTGATCGAGGCCCTCGAAGAAGTTGGTGCGGTGAGGATGTTTTCGGATGAATGACGTCGCAATAAACTTAAAAACGGTTAACGAAAGAATAGCCGGAGCCGCCAAAAGGGTGGGCAGAGACCCGGAGGAGGTGAAACTGCTGGCCGTCACCAAGACGCATCCGGCGGAGTTGGTACGTGCCGCTTACGAGGCTGGACATCGTCTATTCGGTGAAAATTACGCTCAGGAGCTCGAAGCCAAGGCAAACGAGCTGCCGGCGGACATCGAGTGGCATTTCATAGGTACGCTTCAGCGCAACAAGGTGAAAAAGGTGCTGCCGGTGGCGCGGGTGATCCATTCGGTGGATCGCATGTCGCTGGCGCGCGAGATAAACAAGCGGGCCTCCGGGTCGGTCGAGGCGCTGGTCGAGGTAAACCTGGGAGGCGAAGAAACTAAAACTGGCGCCGGAGGGGAAGAAGCCGTCGAACTCGTCGAGGAGATCGCCGCTTTGCCGAACCTCAAGGTAGTCGGGCTGATGACCATGCCGCCTTTCTTCGACGATCCGGATCGCGCGAGACCTTATTTCAGGAAATTGCGCGAGTTGCGCGACATTATGGAAAAATCTACGGGCCTGAAGTTGCCCGAGCTTAGCATGGGCATGACCGGCGACATGGAAGCGGCCATCGAGGAAGGGGCGACCATCGTACGGGTGGGCACGGCCATCTTCGGGCCGCGAAAATGCGAGGTTGATATATCGCGAGGAGGGACGATGTGAAAAAGACGGTGAAAATATGTTTCATCGGAGCGGGAAATATGGGTGGGGCCCTTATGGTCGGACTGATACGATCCAAGGCGGCGAGGCCTTCGCAGATAACCGCGGTGGATACAGACCGGAAGCGGCTGAAAAGTCTGAAAGCCTCCCTGGGTATGAAAATTTCCACCGATATCGTCAAATCCGCCTCTGAAGCCGATCTTGTGGTGCTTGCGGTAAAGCCGCAGGTGATGGATGAACTTTTTGCCACTTTGGGAGACGTCGGCAATAAAGCGGTTTTGAGCATAGCGGCCGGAGTGACAATCGACCGAATAATGGCGGGGCTTGGCGGTCGCGCTCATGTCATTCGGTGCATGCCCAACACACCGGCGCTGGTGGGCGCGGGTATGGCGGCGCTTTGCGCGGGGCCCCGGGTGAAAGTTTCCGAAATGAAACTCGCACGCGAAGTACTCGAATCGGCAGGCCGAGCGGTGATTGTGAAAAACGAGGGACTTCTCGATGCAGTCACCGGCCTTTCCGGCTCAGGGCCCGCTTACGTGTTCATGGTTATCGAGTCCCTGGCGGATGGTGGGGTGCTGATGGGTCTGGATCGGGCGACGGCTATCGAGCTTGCCGCGCAGACCGTGCTCGGAGCGGCGCGTATGGTGATCGAGACGGGCAAGCATCCCGGCGCTCTGAAGGACATGGTCACCAGCCCCGGTGGAACCACCGCGCATGCCCTCGAGGTGCTCGAAGCATGCGGAGTGCGAGGCGCTTTTATCGCCGCCGTGAGGGCCGCTACTGAAAAATCGGAGGAACTGGGAAAAGGTTAATCGAATGTTGCTCGATGCGATCATAAGCATTCTCGTCAGTCTCTTCATTTTCTTACTCCTGTTGAGGATGTTCATAACCACGAGGGACGCTTATTTCAATCCCCTCTTCGGGGGAATTCACCGCGCCACAGATCCCGTTATGAAGCCGATTCATCGCGCTTTGCGAAAAGGGCCGGTGGATACCTCGAAAGTGGATTTTCTCGTGCTGATACCCATAGTTTTCCTATTGCTGTTTATGAGCGTCGTCAGGGCCGTATTGAATCCAAACTTACCGCTTTCGATCAGTCTGATCGTAACCGTTATGTCCTTTGTGGACGCCGCTTTCCTGGTATACGTGGTGCTCATTCTTATTTTCAGCGTTTTTTACAAGTATGCTCGATTTCCATCGAATCCATTTGTTCGCGCCGGTTTCAAGATCATGGAGCCTGTCTACTCTTTCATCGGCAAATACGCGCCACCGCTTAAAAATTGGCCCGGCCCGTCGGCGTTCATATTAGGTTTTTTATTGCACTGGGCCGTTAGCGCGATGGGATATTCGTTGCTATACACGATGAAATTACCGCTGGGCGGTTCGGTCGAGGTGACCCCCGGATTAATTGCGTTTTTTGCTCTTGGCATCAGCCTTGGCAATCTTCTGCGTCTGGCGACATTCTTTATGTGGGTAGTAATTATCGGTGCGCTGATGAGTTGGATCAACCCCGATCCGAACAACCCCATCGTGCAGCTTATCCGCCTTATGAGCGAGCCGATCAACCGGCCCTTCCGAAAGATTGTTCCGAACATAGGCGGCATAGATATAAGCCCGATTTTCAGTATATTGGTTTTGCAGTTGGTGGCCCGGACAGGTTCACGACTGCTTGGTGAAATAATGTTACAAATTCCGAAGATGTGACAACGAAGGGTGGAAGGAGGTCTGTTATGAAATTGACCCCATTAGACATTTTGCAGAGGCGGTTTGCAAAAAGGTGGAGAGGCGTTGACTCCGCCGAAGTGAAGGATTTCCTCGAAGTCGTCGCCTCGGATCTCGAGGATGTAATCAGGGAGAGTCGATTCCTCGAGGAAGAACTTAAAAAGACTCACCAGACTCTCGCCGCATACCGGGAACGGGAAGACACGCTCAAGGAAACAATGATCACTGCGCAGAAAGTCACCCGGGATATGAAGGAAAACGTCAAGCGCGAGGCGGAGATCATACTCGGTGAGGCTCGTATCGAGGCCGAGCGGATCGTGAGCGAGGCACGTCGAAGGGCCGGCGAGTTGGCCGAGGAGGCCTCATCGCTCGAACGCCAGCGGCTGAGGTTCGAGAGCGAGTTGAGAGGTATTATCGAGACGCACCTGAAAATGCTCGATGCGTGTAGGGAAGAAGCGGCGGTGGACGAAAGCAATCCGAAGGTGAAGTATCTCACCCCGCCGGATTGACCGGTTTCGGTAAACCCGCCGAAGGCTGGTAAAAACGGATAAATCCCGGCGCCGGAGTTGAGAATACTAATCAGCCCGGCGTACGGGTGATCCTGAAATCGCACCTCGAAGCGCCGGTGCTTTCATTTACACACTTTACCGTCAGCACCACCAGTCCGTCGGGGGTTCTCCAGGCAATCTCGCTGGTTGTGGTCGCCTCGTTGTCCGTTACTATGCGGTTGACATGAGGTTTTTCGGAAAGGGGATTGCCGTAGGTTGATCTCAATTTTTTTATCACCGGGTCGATCCTTTTCACCCGGTTAAGACTTCCCAATTTTGCATCGAAACGCACCTCGATCAGGCGAGCGCTTCTGAAAACGAAACACCTCTTACCCGCCAGGCCGGCATAACTCGCGGCGCCGGCTTCGCACCAAATTTCCTCGGTTCCGGCGGATGAAAATTTCCGCACGTTTGGCCGCAATCGCTTAAGTGCTGAAATTTTAGCGCCCCAGGAAATGCCCTCGAAGCCGGGTAGATGACCGGCTATCACCCGTCGCGCCATTTCCGTTCTCGGCCCTTCGGGTCTCGACTCGATATACGATCCAAATCGTTTTTCGGCTTCTTTGACGTTTCCCACAACCATGTTTACTATTGCCAACCTCCAGATTGCCGTTATGGATGAAGGGTCAAGCTTTAGCACGCGCTCGTAGCGATCGATGGCCTCATTAAACCTCCCAAGCCGTTCGAGAGCAATGCCGTCATCATAGTAACCGACCGCATGTTTCGGAAATAGCGTTATGTATTTTTGGAAGCATTCATGTGCCCGCTCGTGATCACCCAGCTCGAGGTAACATTCTCCCCGAAGCTTAATTAAAACGGGTGGATTAGAACCGGCATCCGGGATTTTGTCCAACACTTTCAGGCAACCGATAGGAGCGCCGGCCGCCAGGTAGGCGTTGGCAGCCAACTGCACGATGGCGGGATCGGGGCCGAACACCTTGATTTGCTCATCGAGCACCAAGGCTGCGATGTCATAGATTCCCGACTCTAAAAAGGCTGCCGACAATAATTTATAAACACGAATATCTTCAGAACGGGCTCCCAGCACTTTCCGAGCTTCCTCGACTCCATCGGCGGTTTTGCCCGCCTTCAGCAATGCTCTGACGAGCAGTGCTCGAGTGAGATAATCGCCCGGGTCGAGTCGAACGGCTTCGCCCAACCACGCCGCCGCTTCGCCTGCGAGTCCTTCTTCAAGCGCCGCATTACCCGCTTTGATTAGAATGTCCCTGTTTTCAGGATCGGCGGCGACGGCCGCCCCGAGCAGCTTTCTCACTTCATCTTCATTGCCTGAATTACCGGCGAGTTCGGCCTTTTTAAGCAACTCGAGCGCCCGGGCGGTCCTACGAGCTTTTATAGCGGTCTTACCCCCGGGGTATTCTTTCAGGAATCTGCGATACGCCTCGGGTGTTTTTTCACGTCGCGTAGCCTCAAAAGCGCTCCATCTTTCGAGAGCCGCGCTTGCATTATCCGCATAGGGGCTTTGGGGATATCGCTCGAGAAACACCCGGTATTCCCGAGGATCGTCGACTTCGACCGCCCGCCTGTAAGCAGTCCCGGCACAGGAGACGGCCAAAAACAGAAGGGCGAATACAAAATATCGTAAGGAGGGAGAAAAAAAAGCCATTTACTTGTTTTTATGTAACGTAAGCCAATAAGCGAAAGCCAGAACCGCCAGCGCGGGCACTCCCAGGAAGAAAAGCCTGTATGTGGCGTTATGAACCCCAGATATAAAAAAGCTCATTACGGCCAACGTTGCGGGAAGTAAAACCAAAACCGCCGGTATGGCCCATTTCTTCATAGCTATGCCCGCGCCCAAAAGGCCGCCGTACACTGCACCGAGCAGAAACGGCAATACCATCCACTTGTGGAGAGAATCCACCAGGAAGCGAATGTCGGTGTATTCAAAAAAGTCCATCCCCTAAACTCTCCGGCCCGAGGCCATATAAACTCGCGCCGAATACGTCGCCTCCTTGAAGACTATTATTATAACTGCTAAAATGCAACTGGAAATACTGAATCGGGGGAGATGTAAAAATATGGCAATGAATCGGCTGCGATTTTCGGTATTGATACTGGCGGTATCGTTTTGCGCTTGTACCTTCACCAAACAACCCAACGACCCCAACGACGATAACCTGCGATACATGTACATCACATGCTGGCCCGACGAATCCCGCCTTACGGTAATTATCGAATTCAAGGATAACACCCAGACCTTCCATGACGAACGTATCGCCCGAAAACATGAACCCATCGTCTATTCGGTAGATCGGCGCAAGGTAAAAACCATAACAATTAAAGTCGAAAAGTACGGCTGGATGACGAAAACCAAAAAATGGGAAGGCGAAGTGCCTTACGACTTGTTCATAAAGCTCGATCAAAAACTCTAGCTTAAAAAGCCTTTTAAGTCAGCCGGGTGAGATAATATCATATAATTCTGAAGATAATGGGCAGGTTGAAGATTTATATCGAGGAGCTGAGGGCTCCTTTCTTTACGGCGAGTGTGATACCCGTCATTCTCGGCACGGCGATAGCCTGGGAGCAGGCGGGTCGAATTGCATGGCCGCTGTTTATACTCACACTGATCGGCGGAATGCTCCTCCACGCCGGCGCAAACGTTGCGAACGACTATTTCGATCACCTTTCCGGCACCGATAACGTAAACGTCGAATACGTACGGCCGTTCACAGGCGGCAGCCGCATGATACAAAACGGCATCATGACGCCGCGTGAGGTATTGGCGGAATCCCTGGTGCTGTACGCTCTGGCGGGAGGGATCGGGCTTTATTTAACGTGGGTCTGCGGCCCGATGATACTGGTGCTCGGCGCTATAGGCGCGTTCAGCGGTTTTTTCTATTGCGCCCCGCCGTTCAAGTTGGTGCACAGGGGCATCGGCGAGTTTTTTATCGGCCTGAATTTCGGAGTCCTGATGACGTTGGGCGCTTATTACGTCCAGGCGGGAAAAATTGCGATAGAGCCTCTCGCGGCGAGTATACCGGTGGCGTTATTAATCATTGCGGTGCTCTACATCAACGAGTTCCAGGACGAAGCGGCGGACAGAGCGGTGGGGAAAAATCACCTAGTGGTGAGGCTGGGCAAGAAAAACGCCGCTATCGGATACGCAATAGTCATGCTCGCCGCCTATATTTCCATAGCGGCGGCCGTCATAGCCGGATGGTTGATCCCGTGGGCGCTGCTCGGGCTGACAGCCCTCCCACCGGCGACTATAGCCATTGTCATAGCTGGAAGAAATTATGACGACAGCAAAGCCCTGGCCCCCGCAAACGCACTCACCGTCGTATCGCACCTCGTAACGGGACTCGCACTGACCGCAGCATATATTATCGCCGGACTCGCATGAAATACGATGATCGTATAGAGTCTATGCATCACAGTGGGACGCCATGCTTTCACGTCGAAGATGGATAGGCATGTCCACCAGTATGGGAGAGCATGGTACCCGGCACTACCAAACTATATGAGTTAATGGATAGCCTATAATTAAATACCAGAGTGAAATCAGGAAAAAAAGGAGAACTAATTGAAAGTAAGACTGAACCTTGTAACGAATGCGAATAGAGCTAATCCGGTAATGGGTACACAAGAAAAAGGCGCCGAAGACCATTAAA
>CAZDAF010000093.1:0-11415 GCA_964503115.1 uncultured bacterium | reverse complement strand
CGCAATTTTAAAGGCCCTTCAAGACAACTCTATCCAAACGCAAAATCCGGGATTAATTGTTTCGGATTATTAAAATTATCGCAAGCTAAAAAGAACGGACGGGTGCGTTCTTTTTCATGCAGCCACCCTTTACAAGCATTCTTCACGAAGCATTTTCCGCGCATCTTCAAGCACTTGCAAAAGCGCCGGGTCCGAGGGTGACTTTGCCGTTTTTAAGAACCTCGAGAGATATGAGCACATTTCCCGCTTATCGCCGGTTGCTTTCTTCAGCATCGCCAGCCCGAAATAAGCCATAGTGAAATTCGCTTGCGCGGCGGCCTCGAGTGCGTTTTGGGCCTTTCGGAACCTGCCGGTTTCAAGATATGCCATACCGAGATTGAAAATCACCAGAATATTTTTCGGGGCAATTTTTGCCGCCTTTTCCAGTTCGATTAACCCTTCATCCCTCTTGCCCGCGTCGATCAGCGCGTTACCGAGGTTCATTCGCGCCTCGAGCAAATCGGAATTGATGTCGAGAGCCGCGCGGAAATGGCTTATCGCCAAGTCGTGGTCACCCTGAAGAGCGGCAACTCTTCCCAGCTTATGATGCGAAGTGGCCATGCCGGGATTTATATCAAGTGAAATTTTAAAATGCTCGACCGCCTCGGCGAGCTTGCCTTGCCTCTCGTAAACGACGCCCAGATTGAAATGCGCGTTGAAATCCGCGCGGGGATGAAGCTGCACTGCTTCGCTGAAGTATTTCTGGGCGGTGTCGAGGTCGCCCTTTCGATAATATATCAAACCCAGGTTAACTATCGGGGTCGAGTCGGTACGCTTTATTCGCCATACCATCAGGTTTTGGTTGATGGCGCGATCCAACTGATTCGCCTCGAACAGATACCTCGCCAGTATCATCCGTGGGCGGAGCTTTTCGGGAGAGGTTTGAACCGCGTCCGTCCATAGGCTGATTTTGTTTTGCCATACTTTCGCTCTCAAATGAGTAAGCGTTCCGAGCGACGCTATCAACGCGACGGCGGTTATCGTTGCAATACGGGAACGATACCGAATAGCCCATGCGAAATAAGCTCCCACAGCCAACGAGAATCCCACCAGCGGCAAGTAAAGGCGGCGCTCGACCATCGCGTCCGAAATGGGAACGAAATAAAAAACCATCAGCGGCAACAGGAAAAAACTCACTGCAACCGCCGCCACCCGAAAGCGTTGCCTGAACAGGAAGAAAAATGCCACTGAACCGAATACTGCAAGAATACCGACCATAGCCGCAATGGACGGCATTCCATCTTCAAAAACAACCCCATGATCTACACTAAGCCCCAAAGGCCAAAACAGCAGGCTTAAGTATTTCAATGCGACCTTGCATTGGGTGGCGAAATTGTAAGGAATCAGCGTTACAAGGCCGCGCTTATGCGCCAGGTGAGCCATGTCGTCACCGAGACCCGCGCGCCAGGATACAAAATCCAACCCGGCCGAAGCGACGATCCATCGGATCCCAAATAGCGCGAGAGGAACAAGCCAAAAAGGCAAAGTATATATAAGCCGCTTGCGTCTCCCTCGAGCGTCAAAGAGGCAAAGATCCATGGCTGCCAGTAGAGCAGGAAAAAAAACCGCTTCCTCTTTACTGCCGATTGCCAGCAGGTAAAAGATGAAACTCAGAAAAATATATCCCCGGCGCAGAGACTTTATACCTGCAAGCCAGCTTATGGCCGAGGCAAGCACAAACAAGGTCATCAGGCTTGAAGACCTGCTCCAGATATATATAACCGCTTCGCTTCCCGCAGGGTGTATTGCGAAGGTCAGGCCCGCGACTATCCCGGCCACTCGGGCCGAAAACTCTTCTCTGAAAATGCGCAAAACATCAAAAGTCAACCTCCAAACCAACAGCGTACATAAAAAATGAACCACCAAACTGCTAATATGAAAACCCAGCGGCTTTCCCCACCACAAAGCGCAGTCCAGTGCAAGACTCAGGTTGAAGATCGGCCGGGGCAAATCAGATTTGTACGTCAGGACGGCTATTGGATCGCTCAAGCGCCAAACGGCGGGATTAAGAAGTATTCCCGCTTCATCGTCGAATTGAAAGGGAGAGCGAAGTCCGGGGGCATACGCCGCTACGGTAAGCGCGAAAATCAGCAATACCCACGGCAAAGCGCGGCGATTTATCATTTTCCTCGCTCCCGGTCACGCAGCTTAAAAACATACCAGGCCCCCTGTATCAAAAAAAGAGGTATGTGAAGCAGTAAAAAATACGGTATAAAAACCGCCAGTTGCGCCAAAGAGGAGTTTTTGAACTCGAAGCGCACCAAATTGCTAAGCAAGAGCCACGCCTTGCGCGCTATGAACTTGTTCATGGTGGCGCTTTCTTCGTGATAAACTTTCGCCGCCGGTACCACCACCACCTTAGAACCGGCGCGCCGCGCACGCATATTGAAGTCGGTCTCGTCAAAATAAACGTTATAGCCGGGGTCAAAACCCCCTATTCGATCAAAAACGGTCTTTCTTATGAGATTCGAGCAACCGAACGCAGAATCAACCTCGTAAGGCTCATTGCCGGCGGGCTCACCAAATTCTTTCATCCTGCCGGTCCACAAGTTTATCCGATACCCTGCGTGAGCGATCTTATGCGTCATATAGTCGAACACAATCGGTCCCGCGACGCCGATAGTCGGATCGGATTCCATCACTGCGACCAGTTTTTTCAAGCAGTCCGGCTCGACAACTACGTCATTATTAAAAACCCACACGAAATCAGGGGCTTGGGAGAGTGTTTTCTCGATACCCACGTTTATCCCGGCGCTGTACCCGATGTTCCTATCAAGCCGCACAAGCTCAATGTCGGGATAACGCTCGAGTATCATTTCAGCCGTACCGTCGGTGCCGGCGTTATCAACGACCACAATGTGAAGCGAAGGCCATTGTACGGTTTTTAACGATTCGAGCAACCTTTCCAGAAGGCGCTTGCCGTTCCACGTGACGATGCAGGCGCTGACTTTGGCGGGAGCCATCAGCTTTCAGGCGCCCTCCCTCGTGTTTCCTTAAGATGTAAAAGCAGCCCGATGATGAAGCTGACACCGTTATAGAAATAATAAAGCAGATGTAACGGGATGGCCTTCAAGACAAAGCCGAACCCTTTCTTTTCCGCAAAAAATTGATACAGGTCGATATTGAGAAAAATAAAAAAACCGCCGAGAGGAAGAATGCTCGCAATAAGCCACGGCCACTTGAGAGAACCGATTGCCGACAGAACCATCAAATACACCAGCACGACGCTTACGCGATTGTGAGTCTGCAAGTTAAGATCCCGGGTGAAGGATCGAGTACGCAACAACAACCTCGTCCATGGAACGCCGCGCATAAATATATCGGTTTTAATCAATTGAAAAAGTTCCCATTTTTTCAGGTGTTTTCCCTGAAGATCCTTCATTAGATAGCTGTGATATCCTTTGGAGAGTAAGATATAACCTAGCTCGATATCCTCGATAGCGGGCCGGGTGTACGTTTCGGGAAACCCGCCGACATTCCTGAACACTTCGGACCTTATGGCGCCACACCCCGCCCAGAACGAGTTTGAGTTTTCCTGCGAGGTCTGGTGTACGTAATGATGAAACAGATTTTTATATTGGCTGACAAAACCGGGATCATCAGGTGCGTCGTCGTACGAACCAAAAACGGCGGCGATTTCCGGGCGGCTCTCGAAAAAACGGCCTATTTTAATTAAAACATCACGTTTTACAAGCACATCCGCATCCACAAACATCAATACCTCTTCGCCGGCGGATTTCGCTCCACGGTTTCTTGCTACGGACGGGCCGGAGGGAGGGGGAGGCAACTCGATAACCTTCGCTCCAAAGCGTTGTGCGACTTCACCGCTGCTATCCGACGACGCATCGTCCACCACTATGATCTCTACATGACCGTCGAGCGCGCAATATTCTTCAGCCGCAACTCTCAAAGCTTCGAGGCTGCGCTCGAGGTAAGCGGCGCCGTTGTGAACCGGCACAATTACCGCAAAATCGGGCAACATCTCAAATGCCTTCCCCCACTACCTTGCCTTCTTGAAGCCGGATGACGCGCTTGCCCATGCTCCTTATCAATTCCCGGTCGTGGCTTGCCACAATAACGGTCGTGCCTTTTGTATTCACATCATCAAAAAGCTTCATTATTTCCCGGGTTATGTCCGGGTCAAGGCTGCCGGTGGGTTCATCGGCCAACAGAAGTAAGGGGTTATTGATCAGCGCCCTTGCAATTGCGATACGCTGCTGCTCCCCGCCGGACAAATTTAGAGGAAACGAATCCATTTTATCATGCAAATGCACGTGTTTAAGCTCCATCCATGCCCGGCGGCGTATTTCTCGCCGAGGCGTTCCGACTACTTCGAGGGCAAAAGCGACGTTTTCAAGTGCGGTGCGGTTGTTTAGCAACTTGAAATCCTGAAACACCACCCCCAACGTACGCCTGAGAAGCGCTACTTGAGTGTGTGCGACGCGATTCATATTCCGCCCCGCCACCAACACCTGGCCGTTTGTGGCGCGTTCAGCACCGAATATAAGTTTCAACAAGCTCGTCTTACCGGCCCCCGAAGGGCCTGTAACGAAGATAAACTCACCTTTTTCCACCTTTAAGTTTACGTCCTTCAAAGCGGGGCTAGAACCGCCGGGATAAGACTTGGTTACGTGGTACATCTCTATCATAAGTCTAAACCGGGGTCAAAATACACTTTCGACCCCACACGTTAGAGGTAACAGAGCACAACCCAAAAGTCAACGCCGCTTTTGCTTTCATATCGGAAATTAGGTTCTTTTTCCAAAGAGTTGAGCGATGAGAAGAAAAAATTCAACAAGGTGAGCGACGGGATTTGAACCCGCGACCACCGGGGCCACAACCCGGTGCTCTACCCCTGAGCTACGCCCACCATGGTTAGAGAATAAACCTCTATGGAATATTTAATTTTAGGTTAGCTTCAATTAGCGAAAAGTCAACGCAGGCGCTTTTTGAATTTGTTTCATTGTGCGTTTTGTTTTGGAGTGAACGGCTCCGGCGCGGGAGGTAAAGCGGTGCCGAGCAGGAAGAGTATTTCATCCCTGTTTTTTGCGAGTTCCGGTTCCAGTTCAACCGCTTTGTTCAATGCCTTCATACCTTTTTCCAATTGGCCGGTTCGCAGCAGCAGGTATCCGCGATTGAAATGTGCGAGGGCGAATTTCGGATCCAGCTCGATGGCCAGGTCATATTCCGACATCGCGTCACCCGGACGACCCTTGGCCTGCATCGCCACGCCGAGCAGGTTATGAGCGGGAGCGTCTTTTGGATTTCGTGCTACCGTGGCGCGCAATAGCTTCTCAGCCTCGTCCCTTTCTCCGTTCATAAGGTATATATCCGCCAGAGCCAATGATGCGGATTTACTGAAAGGATTGAGGATGCGAGCGACTTTGAGGACAGGAAACGCTCCATCAAAATCACCGCTGCGGTAACGATGCAACCCCAGGCGCAATGTCCATATTTGCAGCGCCAAGAATGCGGCGATGAGGAGTATAATTACTGCGACAAGCCAGCGTACGGTTCGGGAACTCATTATTATCGGGTCATTTTTTTAGCGCTTTAGACAGCCGGGACTTTGAATGTGGCGCGAAGCGTACAAAATCAACGCCGATACCTTTGGGATCGCTCTGGATTATTCGCACTACTTTGCCGCGGACTTTAATGAATTTTTCCACCCCGCTGATAGCAATCTCCATGTCGATAAGTTCGCCCTGTCTGAAACGATCATCGGAGATTAGCCCGATACCGCACATGCTGATGTCGTGTGTGAAAAGGTAGTTGATTTTTCGACTGTCCACCAAATTCACGCGTACGGTGATCGGTATGCGCGGATGTCTTCTTTTTTCCGGACCGCTATACTTCATTATTTTACCATCCTGTTTTTATACGGTATGCCGTCGCTTGCGACATACATCGATAATAACCTGAATGTTTCGAGTATAACATTTAATTTTTAGTTGCAAACGATGCTATTTTTTGTTGATAATGCCTCATTGAATTAATACACGATATTTCGAGGGGCGCCACCCGGCTATTGGTTATAATACGCTGCTTTTATATTTGTTGTTTATGGGGCTAATTTGCCGCCTGCAACCGTGGCGCTTATCATGATAAGTTCGGGATTATGTGTGGCATAGCAGGCATAGTGGAAATCAGAGGCCGCGTAGAAGAGGCGGACATCCGCAATATGGCGGCCTCAATCGCCCATCGCGGGCCGGACGGCGTTGGGTGGTGGACCGGCGATAATGTTGCGCTGGCGTCCGCGAGGCTGGCAGTTATAGATTTACCCGGTGGGAAGCAGCCGATGATCTCCGAAGACGGCCGTTGGGTGCTTGTGTATAACGGCGAAATTTATAACCACCTCGAACTGCGCAAAGAACTCGAAAATAAAGGCCATACCTTTCGCACACGTAGTGACACCGAGGTGGTTTTGCATTCAGTGATCGAGTGGGGCGCTCAGGCAATCGGGCGGTTCAGGGGCGTTTTCGCATTTGCTGTGTGGGATTGTATCGAAAAGACGTTTTTGGTGGCCAGAGACAGGCTCGGCGTCAAGCCGCTTTATGTATTTTTTGCAAAGGGCGGCGGCCTGTTCGCATTCGCATCGGAGATAAAGGCGTTGTTACAGCTTGATGAGGTGAGGAAAAACGTACGTCCCGACCTTGGCGCTATTCATCAGGTGATGTCATTTAACTTTCCGCTTGGCGATCGCACCGTTTTCGAGGGCATTCGGGAGATTCCTCCGGGGCGGATATTGACATGGGACAACGGCAGGACAGGGTATCGGCGCTACTGGGACCTTAAAATGCCGCTTGCCGGGGATCGGGCGGAGGTAGGTGACGAAGATAAAATCGCCGGCGAATTTCTGGATAGACTTCGCGAATCCGTCCGCCTGCGGCTTATGAGCGACGTACCGTTGGGCGTTTTTCTGTCGGGCGGTCCCGATTCGAGTCTGATCGCGGCGCTGGTGGGAAAAGAGTTAAACAATGGCCCTCAAACGTTTTCGATAGGCTTCGATGAGCCTTTGTGGGACGAGTCCGAATGGGCTCAAAAAGCTGCCGCGTATATCGGCGCTGAGCATACGCTCATCAAGAGCAAAGTCGGTCTGGAGATGCTTCCTGAGGTTATATATTACCTCGACCAGCCGCAGCGGTGGGCGGGAACTACATCACTGTTGCAGCTATATCAAGCCGCCAAGGAAAGGGCTACGGTCGTGCTCACAGGCGAAGGCGCGGACGAAATTCTGGCAGGGTATTCGCATCTGGCCGAGTTTCCGGGCATGATTCGACAAGCGCCCGAAGGAGTAAGGCCGGAGGTTCTTTACCTGCGGTTGTTGCGCGAGTTGGAATATGATCAGGCCGAACGTCTTTATTCACCGGAGTTTTTCGATGCCGCCGGGAAGCCGGTTGTCGGCTTTTTGCCGGACGACGATAAAATCAAGCAACGAGACCCGCTGGATGTTGGTATTTATCTTGATGCCAAGTTGCGGCTTGCCCGGTTTGTTGTTTTTATGCAAGATCGACTGAGTATGGCCGCAGGCGTCGAGGCGCGGGTGCCTTTTCTCGATCATGAGTTTGTCGAATATGCGGCGGGCATACACCCGGATTTGAAGCTGCGACCTCCATGGGGTAAATATATCCTGAGGTTGGCGGCGAAAGACCTTCTGCCTAAGGAAATAGTCGAGCGGCCCAAGCAGGGTTTCGTTGAGCCCGCCGACGCTTGGATGCGAGGCGAAGCGCCGGATTGCATATTGCAAGCCTTGTCGCCCGATGTGGTGGCAAGCAAGGGTTTTTTTCAATCCGGCGAAGTAGTCCGCCTTCTCGAAATGCATCGTAGCGGCAGTGAAAATCACGGCAACCTGCTTATCGGCATCGCATCGGTGCATATCTGGCACGATATTTTCTTCGGGAGCCGGAGGCCGGAGCCGCCGTCGGTATGAAAGGATCGGAATGAAGCCTATTGTTTTCGAGCACGGATCGTGGACACTTTACCGTTGGACTGCGACGGCTCTTGCGGGGAATATATATCTCGTAATGCCCGTGGAGAGTGACGAGGCGCTGCTGGTGGATGCGGGGGGTAGGGCAAAGGATGTTAGAAGAGCATTGGAGGAGTCGGGAAGAAAACTGAAGTGGATCGTTCTCACTCACCGGCACTGGGATCATACGATGGCCGCCGGTCGCATCAAGCGGTCTACGGGCGCGAGAATACTCATTGGTAAGGGGGAATCTTTAAGGAAAAAAGAGTTCGCGAGAGGCGGAAAAGTGCTTGAAGACGGCGACATAGTGCCCATAGGCTCGATCAAAGCCGAAGTGATAGCCACTCCGGGCCATACTCGAGGGGGGATATCTCTGCGTCTTCCCGGAGCGGTATTCACGGGCGATACGTTATTCGCCGGAGGTATCGGTCGGACGGATCTTACAGGCGGAAGCATGGAGGCTATTTATAAATCGATAACGGAAAAACTGCTGGTATTACCCGACGATACGGCAATTTATCCGGGACACGGGCCGCCTTCGACAATTGGAAAAGAGCGGAAATCCAATCCATTCATAAAATAATGCGAAGTTGTTTTTCCCGTACTTAGCACTTCGCGCTAACACAGGAGGTATGATTTGAGTATATTGGTAGTGGGATCGGTGGCGTTGGACACGGTCGAAACGCCGTCGGGGCGAGTTGAAGACGCGCTGGGGGGCGCCGCTGTTTACTTCAGTATGGCGGCGCGGCATTTCGCAGAGGTGAATATCGTGGGATGCGTTGGAAGCGATTTCCCCCAAGAGCATATCGAGATGCTCGATAAAGCGGGAATAAATCTGCGCGGCCTGGTAAAGGAAGAAGGCCGCACGTTCCGATGGGCCGGGAAATATTTCGATGAACTCAACCGCCGCGAAACGCTTCTGACGGAGTTGGGCGTTTTCGAGAACTTCAGGCCGAAGATTCCAGACGGTTGGGAAGATACCGACCACGTTTTTCTGGCCAATATCGACCCGGAACTGCAATTGTCGGTCCTGGATCAGGTAAAAAAGCCTCGGGTGGCCGCGTGCGACACCATGAATTTCTGGATCGAGGGCAAGCCGGAGGCTTTGCGCGAGTTGCTCGAGCGGGTGGATGTGGTGGTGATAAACGATGAGGAAGCAAAGATGCTCAGCGGCCGCGCGTCGCTGCCGGCGGCAGCGCGGAGTATACGCGGCATGGGGCCGAGGTGGGTGGTGATAAAGCAAGGCGAATACGGCGCAGTGATGTTCAGCGACCACGGCTTTTTCAGCGCGCCGGCGCTTTTGCTCGAAGAAGTACGCGACCCGACCGGCGCGGGAGATACTTTCGCAGGCGGATTTATGGGCGCATTGGCAAAATCGCCGAAGCTTGACGACGAGGCTTTCCGAAGAGCGATTATTGTGGGCAGCGTGCTTGCAAGCTTCGCCGTCGAAGATTTCAGCCTCACCCGACTGGCTACGGTCACAAAAGAAGAAGTGAGAGGCAGGTACAAAACCTTCGAAGAACTCGCAAGCATACCGGAATACTTCCCCGCAAAAAATGAAACCTGACGGGGATCGCCGCCTTCCAGACGGCACGGGATAAATGACTTTAGCCCCTTGTCGGACAATCGGCAAATTTGTTACATCTGCCCGTTAAAAGGAAAGACAGGGTTGAAAATTTAGTATTATTATGGTATGATAAAAGTATGAAGGAGGTATTGTCATGGTAGGAACTGAAAAGGTTGCGATTAGCCTCCCTTCCGAACTTCTAAAGAAGGTGGAAAGCATACGAAAGGTGACCGGAGAATCACGCAGTTCCTTCATAAGGCGGGCGGTCGAGGCGATACTGTCGGAGTGGGAACGTAAAGAATTAATTGCGAAATATGAAGAGGGGTATCGAAAAAAACCCGAAACGCCCGGCGAAATAGCCGCAGCCGAAGCCGCCGCTACCGAACTTCTGGCGGGGGAACCTTGGGAATGAGGCGCGGAGAGGTATGGTGGGCCGAGTTTCCAAAGCCTGCGGTACGCAGGCCGGTAGTGCTTCTCTCTCGAGATGAAGCTTATGCAGTTCGCGAGCTTATCACCGTAGCGCCGGTAACAACGCGCGTGCGTGATATTCCCGTCGAGGTCAAACTTGGCAGGGAAGAAGGGCTGCCAAAGAAGTGTGTCGCCAATTCGGATACAATAACAACGATACCAAAAAGATGCCTGGTTGAACGAATAGGTTTATTATCTGCGAAAAAATGTGAGGAACTTGACGCTTCCGTAAAATTCGCTCTCGGAATCAGTTGATCGCTCGGAAATATACATCCCTGAACCCGTCGTGAATGGAGCGGTAGCGGGGCTGGGTTATTTCGCCTCGACCCATATCGGTGAAGACCAGGCTACCGGGAAGGAATCTCCCATAACCCGTATATAATAAATGGACTTTCCGGGCTCGATTGCAGCGGTCGATTCGTAGTCCCAAAAAGGTACCGGTAGGCCGTCAACTGCCGGAACGGCAAAATCAGACCAATTTCCGTTTGCGAAGCGTCGGATGGAAACTTCCCGCGCGCCGGGAAGCGCCACTACCACCCTGATTTTCATATTCCGGTCGGAAGTGACCAACTCGGAGCCTTCCGGTTTGTCATTGATCCGAAATTCCATGTATCCCCTTGCTCCTATCGTTACCCACGTGCGGCGTTTACGCAGCGTATCGAGTATTCCCTCGAGTGATAGCTGTTCGGCCTTCAGCGCAGTAAGGCCGTTGGGGAATCGACCCCACAAGCTCATTCCCGGACGACCGTCATGGCTGTCGCTCGCACCGATGAAACCCACCTTGACGCCGCGTGCGAGAATATCCATGACCGTCTCATCATCACTATGCTCTGAAATTGACCATGGTTTTCCACGCTCTTCGGCACAGCCCAGGTTCGAGTAGATTTCAATCACCGGTTGCTTTTGCCCGGTGGCGACTTGCCGGATAGGGCCGCTCGATCCCGCCCGGTGAAAGGCCGCTATAGCGTCAATTCCATTTAGAAACGATCCGATGGATGCCGGAGTGGGGAAGTGGATGAACAGGTCTTGCCCGTTGTAGTCCGCAGTAAAAATATCGTCGTCTTCGCCGAAAGTCGGCGGTGGCAAGGAGGCGCGCCTTGCAAAATACAGGTTGGTATGACCTCCGCCGGTTAAATTTATTTCTATGCCGGGTATGGCCACAAAACGATCCTGCTCGGTGGATTTTTCCGCCGCGTCAAGGATTCTTTCCCACTCGGCTTCTTTCAGTTCTATTGTGTGGTCTGTAATTGCGGCAAAGTCCAGCATTGAGACATCCCGTGCAAAATGGAAATAATTTTCCGGAGTGCCTGCCCCGTCGCTCAACATAGTGTGTCCATGCAGGTCTCCCCATAAAATTTGAGGCTGTGAAAAACTT
>CAZDAF010000092.1:0-11440 GCA_964503115.1 uncultured bacterium | reverse complement strand
GCTTCGGCCCGGCAGCACAGGGCGATGCGGGGCGGATGAGGGAGACATAGAATGCTTTACAAGCACTTTTAACATCGCTACCGACGAGCTCCAGATAGGTACCGGTGAGTACCGGATAATTATAGATAGCGAAGTTGTACATTCTTTTACCGTTGAAGCTTCGCACCTCGATAATGCTCTCTTCCCGAAATATGCCGTCAGTGTCACACCCGCCACATCGGAAGTGGTGCTCAACCCACAGACATTCGACTGGGATACGTCCGTTGACGGCGTTAACGGTGACGGATGGGAGGGGTATCTTCTCAATGAGAACAATGATAATCGAAATTATACTGATTCCCTCAATTGGACCACAACCCAGGTGGTATTAGATCATCCGGCACTAACCGGCAGTGGCGACAACATGTCGATTAACATCGCCTCATTCATAGGTTATAACCGTTCGGGATATTATCAGGCATATTGGAGTGTCGTCACAATTTCCGGTTACACGGCGGATTAGGTAAAAATACACAGTCGCGGGTGCCATGGACAAGCGAATCTTCGAAGCTTGTCCGTGTTTCTTCAGGGCATGCATGGCAGCAATGGTGTCAGGGTATTATAAGTCCCCCGTCGATGAGGACCACGGAGCCGGTCATGAATGAGTTGTGGTCGCTGCATAGAAACGCGACCATAACGCCGACCTCTTCCGGCTTGCCCAGCCTTCTCAACGGAATGTTCTTGAGGTACTTATCGAGCATTTCCTTATTATTTTTCAGCGGCGCGATAAGGTCGGTATCTATCCATCCGGGGGCGACGGCGTTGACGGTAATTCCGTAACGCGCCCATTCGATGGCCATTGCTCGAGTGAAGTGCGCGTTAGCGGCCTTACCGGCGTGATACACGGAATTATTTCGACCCGCGACAAACGATCCCACACTGGCGGTGTTGACAATTCTGCCGAATTTTTGCTCTATCATGTGCGGCCCGACGGCCTTGGTGTACAGGAACATGCTTTTCACGTTCGTGTTCATCACACGGTCGTAATCTTCTTCGGAGGAATCGATCAGCGGCTTGAGATGTTCGACGCCGGCGTTATTGCACAGTATGTGTAAACCGCCGAGCCGATCTATCGTTTCGGCGACGACTTCCTCGACGGCCTTAGCGTCCGTCGCATCGGCAGGCGCGACGAGTGCTTTCCGTCCTTCCTTTTCAATAAGCCCGGCGGTCTCTTCCAATTGCGATACCGTTCTGGCAGTGACGCATACGTCGGCTCCCGCCCGGGCAAGCGCGACGGCTATAGCGCGCCCGATACCTCGACCGCCACCGGTTACGATGGCTATTTTACCACTGAGATCGATTGGAATACTCATATTATTACTCCCCGTAATGTATCAGGATTTGATTATTTTAAGAGCTATGAACTAAACGAGACCGCTGGATTGCCGGTCGTCGGTTTTTGCGGTGAGGGATTTTTTGGTGCTTTTCACTCTTTCGTCGGCGGCGATTGATACGGTTTCGAGTATCTGAGGATGCATCATGATCATTTCCTGAAACGCGTTTTTGGGCAATCTGAACAGGTCCGTGGGAACCATGGCCTTACAGGTGGCGGTGGTCGGCGTGTTCTGTAGAAGGCTGATTTCTCCGAAAAAATCGCCCGCTTTGAGCACGGCGAGTTGAATATCCTCACCGGTGTCCGGATCCTTCTTGAGTATGCCCATAGCTCCGCATTTTATGAGATAAAGCGCTATACCCTCGTCTCCCTCCTTGATGATTACGTCGCCGGTATCCAGCATGACCGACTCGAAGCGGGTTATCAGGTCCCTTCGGCTGCCCTCGTCCATCGACGAAAAGAGAGGACTGATCTGAAGCAAGGTGTCCACTACGCGCTTGCGGTAAAATTCGTCCATTACCTCGCGCACGTGCGGGTGACTCTTGATTATCTCTTCGAGATCCTTCCGGTTGATCCTCAACAACACGCATTCTTCATGGGTCTCGACACTCGCGGATCGGATCGAGTTTGTGAGAAACGCGAACTCCCCGAAAAAGGAGCCTTCTTCGAGTATACTCAAGGTTAATTTGCGTTTCCTGTTCTTGCTCCATTTGTATACCCTGACTTTTCCTTCCGCGACGATATAAAATGAATCTCCGCGAGTTCCTTCCTTTATTACGGTTATTCCTTTCGGCAGATTTCCGATCTGGAACTTTTCCATAATGCACTTGAATTCTTCCACGCCAAGGTCTGAAAACAGTGGAGTTTCGGGCATGGGCGGCAACTCGCTCGCCGGGGGAGGCGCTTCTCCCTCTTCCTCCTCCTCCATGTCCTCGGGAGCTTCATCCAGGGGAATAGCGCCTTCCTCTTCCTCTAACTCCTCGGCGGCTTCCTCGACAGGCGCTTCCTTCGGCGCTTCGGTGTATATCGCCTCTTCTTCCTCGGGCGTCATGGCAAGTTCTTCTTCCGGGGCCTCCACCTCCTCTTCTTCGCCAACCAGCGCCGGTGCGGCCTCCTCTTCCTCATCAACCAATGCCGGTGCGGCCTCCTCTTCAGGCGCTTCCGGGGCGGCTTCTTCCGCAGGCGCTTCCTCCTGCTTGAGCGCAGTAGGTATAGGACCTTCCACCCCCTTAAGACTAAGGGCCGGACGAGCAATCCTTTTTTTCGGCGGGCCGATGCCACGGCGGGTGTTCAGTTCGGCCAGTTCGTCCTGTATCTCCGTGAGGGAAGGATCCAACTGCAAAATTACCTTGCCCACTGCAATGGCCTGGATAAGAAATCCCTTGTCGGCGTAAAGTTTTAAAACTTCCCTGTATTCCTCGATAGCATCCTTTTTGCGATCCATTCTGGCAAGGCATTCGCCCAATTTCATGCGAAACCGCAAGTCATCCGGCACAAGTTTGACCAGAATCCGGTACTCTCCAAAGGCTTTTTCAAAGTTGCCCTTATGGACGTACTTGGTGGCCTTTTCCTTGGTTTTCGCTATCAGTTTTGCTTTTTTAGCACTAGCCATAGAACTATGCCCGATGAGTAAAAGGGACAAAGTAACGATGCATAAAATAACCGCTCAAGCCGTATGTGTCAAACCCGAAAGGTTGTGCGACATCTATGATTGGTGAGGTGTCCGGTATATTTGATGAAACGAGAAACACCTTTCGTAGGGGTGACCGTCCGGGGTGCCACGGGCACGCGTAGCTTGCCCGTGCTCTAGCAACGACATATTCAGAGGGTATACACGGATAAACCTTCGGCGTATCCGTGGCACCCACCCCTCTGTCCACCACCAAATATGTCGCACACCCAACCCGAAAACAATATGCAGCAAGGGCTCCGAAATATCGGAGCCCCGATGAATACAAAATATTTGCGGTCACTTCTACCGTCAGCCGCCGGGTCTGATTTCTATCAGGGTTCTTCTTCGACTCCCTCTTCTTCCAGTAGAATTTCCTCTTCCTCTTCAGTCTGTGTCGGAATAGGTTTGCGAGAGGGCACGAAGATTTCGAATATGTCATGCGGCCTGGAAGGAGTTGCGCGCCGTATCGCCGGAGGACGATACAGTTCGGAGAAGTGCCATGTGAACCCGATTTTCCCGAACATCTCAGGCTGGCCGTCTTCCTTATACTCCAGAATGTTTACCCCGTACGCAGCCTGCAGGGTGAATTTGTCCTTATATGTGTAACTAATTTCCGGAAGGACCACGTGAAGGTTATTATCGTTTTGATAGTCGGGATACTGCCTCCATAGGATTTCCGTGCCGATATAGGTCCGATCATATATCTCGAACTCGACGGCGCCCGACGCGTATATAACCTCGGCGCTCACCAGACTGGGCGAATTCGGATCCCGAACATTGTATGGAGTAGGGATCGGAGGTAGTGGTTCGACCCTGTCGAACTTCAGGTAATCCTCATATCCCCATCCCATTGCGGCATGGAGGGCCATGTTTCCGATGATATGTTTATCAAGCCACTTCGAGCCGATATAGTTTGTAAAAGCTTTGCCCTTTAGTGTAAAATTCAATTCCCCGCCGCCGTTCACTTCATCGGACGTTATGTCTTCCTGAAGGCTTGGCGCATTAATCCACCCGGTGAACGATATGCCGGCGCCCATACGATCGACATTGAGCAATAGAAACCTTGCATCGAGACCGATACGACCCACGCCGTCTTCGCGCAAATCCGAGGAAAATACCGCCGGTATCTGAAGACCCAACTCAATAATATGACTGACGCCGTAGTTAAATGTCACCGTAGTCCATATTTCGCCGTCGCCCCTCGGATCGTCCACAAACGGATAATCACCAACCCGCGTCGGGTTAAGGGGCATTTTGGAGTAGAAAGACATGTACTCGACGAATATCGAGGCATTCATTTCCTTGGGATCGAGTTGTTCGCCAATCCTCATGTACATCAATCCCGAGCCGCCTACCTGGCTCGCACGATGTACGGGCCGAAGATCGGCAATCGCCGGCAGAGTCAACATGAAAATTATAACTAGCGCCACTATAAATGAATTTTTTCTCATCTTTTATACCCTCCAATGTTGGCGGCTAATTAAAATATCAAATCGGTATGCCAACTTATGCCCGATACTATACCCCACTCCGGGGACGAGCGGTTCATCGACCGCAATCCGAAATTCCCAGCCAATGAAACTGTAATAAGATCCTTGCGGACTTTCTTGACAAAGGGTATCTGCCTGAAGGTGTAAGTGACGAAGGGGGCAATCTGTAGATTGTCATCGCTGAATTTTATCATGCGGTACCCCACCAACTCGAAACCTGTCGACAGACCCCGTATAGGCTTGTACTCCAATGCAAAGCTTCCTGTGTAGTGATCGGTCGAAAAATAGGTTTTTGTCATTTCAACGTCATCGACGTCATCCCAGATGGGATCCCCAAACTCGTCGGAAGGGAACAGGTCGGAGTACAGATAATCTCCATATGCATCATCTCGGCCGTAAAAGTGATTAAGGAGCCACTCACTCTCATCTGTGCGTGCAAACTGGTAAAGACCCGCTAGGCCGGTATGGAAGTAATCGATTTGAGCCCAGCCGAAATTGCCGTGAACCGTGAATTTCTCCAGGTATTCATTAATGGCAATCAGTTTGAAACTTACATTGATCTCCGCACCCCATCCCGGATTTTCGCTGGTAATATCCGCATTTTTCTGTGGGCTGGGAAGCCGTACAAAAAAGGTTGAGGCAATACCCAAGCCGTCCTTGTCTATGTCCATGAACCTGAACTTGACGTTGAGTCCGCTCCAGCCTATTCCCGGCTTTCTCATGTGCAGATGGTCGGAATCGTCCTGCTCATTATCAAGGAACACATTAACAAACGCTCCCAACTCGACATAATGGCTTAGGCCGTAGTTGGCGACGATGTTAAGTTCCATATCGTCTTCACGAGGGTCATTCAATTCATAAATATCGCGATCCAACACAGTTGTATCTTGCCAACCCTGGATATACTCGTAATGACTGTAGTTGAAAAACGCGCTTACATTTAGATGCTTACGTGGAAGGAGGACTGCTGTCCGGGTGAATACGAGACCTGTCCCTCCCCATAATGAAGCGCGTTCATCCTGGCGGAGACGCTGAGCCTCCAAAACCCTCGTCCGTTCAGCGGCGTCCAACTCCTCCGCAGTAGCTTCACCTGTGGTGGAAGGGGATTGCGCCCGTACCATGCTGGTAGCTGTAAGACAATATAACACCAGCACAATTGCTAAATACAGAATCCCCCGAAAACTCTTCCGCACTAAAGAAGGCATATTTCCCTCCCCTCGGTTATTTTGTACGAATAGTTGACCGAGCATTACACTAGACTATATCATAATCCTATTGCGCACTCATGTCAACCAGAAAATAAATGTACAACTAATAAATGCCGAATAATCCACACTTTATCACCTTAACCTCTAAAAAGTGACCATTTCCTAAACGTCTCTCACTTGGTTTTACGGGATCATAGTATCTAATCCGCCAAACTGCAAACTCCACCTTTTTTCGATTCTGAAGCAATGCGGTTTTTCAATTTGCGTACCTTCCTTGAAACGTCTACCCGGGTGCGCTACGTTATCGAGAACCGCCTCTTAATGAGGGAAAACTCTATTTCTAAGCACAGAAAGGAAAAAATATGAAGTGGAAAAAATTGGTGGCGATAGCAATAATTGCCGCTATTTTGGTTGTTGTTATTTTTTTCGCCTTAGTTTCCATACGAGTGCGCGGACTTGGGCCGGAACCGCTTGGAATGGACTATGTGCTCGAGAACGCCGGCACCGGCGGTGAAGTAAGAATAGTGAGAGATGAAAATTATCTTCCCCATATTATCGCCTCGAATGATGAAGACCTCTACTTCGGGCTGGGGTTTGTCATGGCCCAGGATCGAGTCAGCCAGATGGATATGCTCAGAAGAGCCGCCGAGGGCAGGTTAAGCGAAATACTTGGCCGAACTCCATCGTACCACGGCATAAACCTTGCCGGTATAGACGCGCTTATAAGAACCTTTCGTTTCCGGGAAGATGCGGTCGAAGGCTACAAATACATGCGCCCGAAACACCGGCGCCTGCTGGACGCATACACCCGAGGGATCAACCGCTACATGAAAGAAATAGGCGATAATTTGCCGTTCGAGGTCACAATTCTGGGCATCGAGCCCGAGCCATGGAGGCCGGAGGACAGTCTGGCTATATGGGGGCTTTTCGGGCTCACAATGTCTTTAGACTCGCTTTTCAACGAGTATTACCTCGACAGGCTGGCATCGGCATTGGGGCCGGAGAAAGCTCGAGACTTCCTGCCGGCATATCCCCAAAACGCTCCCATAATAACGGCGAGCAGGGTCAACAATGATTTTATAGGGCCTTTTCTTGCACTCGACAGGGTATTTGACCGGTGGATTCCTCACCCACACGGCAGCAACAACTGGGCGGTGTCTTCCTCCCGGACGGCGACCGGAAAGGCCATATTGTGCAACGACCCCCATGTTCCGCTGAACAACATCCCCACCTTCTGGTACCACTGCCATCTCAAAGGTGGCTCCTATGATGTTATGGGCATGGTATTCCCCGGATCCCCCGTATTCGGCGCAGGCGCCAACGGAAAGATCGCATGGGGCATCACAAACGTCATGGACGATCTCATTGATCTGTTCCGGGAGAAGGTTAATCCCGAAAATCCGAACCAGTATCTTTACAAAGATAAATGGGAGGATTTCACTGTCGTAAAGGGTGAAATAAAGATAAAGGGAAAAAAGCGCCCTATGCCCTTCTCTTACCGTAGAACCCGTCACGGGTCGATCATTGAAAAGGGTCTTGTCGGTAACTACGATGTGCGAAAATGGGCCCCCGGCGAAGTGATGGCGGTAAAAACCGTCGAAGCTGACCTCGCAACATTTTTCGGTGGGTACCTCGACCTTCCCAAAGCTCGCAACTGGAAAGAATTTCGCGAAGCCTGTTCGAGGATGAGTACAGGGCCCATCGGCTGGAACCAGGCTTACGCCGACGCCGACGGCAACATCGGCTATCAGACCACCGCCAACGTTCCCGTTCGCGCCGATAACCAGGGAATTGTCATAAACAAGGGCTGGACGGGAGAAGGCGACTGGATAGGCCGCGTTCCCGCCTTGCAACTTCCCAGCCTCTTCAACCCATCGAAGGGATATTTACTCAGCGCAAACAACCGCGTCGAAAAGGATGATTACCCTTACTACATATCCGGCTCATATTTTGTTCAGCGCGCCGTTCGCATCAATGAATTTCTCGCTTCTCGAACCGATATCACCGCACAGGACATGATGGAGCTGCAAGCAGATACCGTGGATCCCGCCGCCCGGAACGCTTTGCCGTACATCATTGACGACCTCGAAGGTACTGACGACCCCAAGCTCGAGCGGGCGAGAAATATTCTTATCGAATGGAAGAAGCAAGGTTGCCGTGATGACATAGACCTTGTCGGTCCAACGGTTTATTACGCCTTTCTCCGTTACATGCCTATTGAAACCTTCACCGACGAGATGGGTAAAGATTTGGGCCGAGTTTTGACCGAGCGTTATATTATTCAGAGCTTACAAACGTTGGAAAGAATTTTCCCGGATGCCCAAAATTCGTGGTTTGACGACATTACCACACCCAAGCGCGAAACACGCCGCGACATCACGCAAAGGGCTATGCGACAGGGCCTGAAATGGGTCGGAAAAGTACTCGGGCGCAACCCGGAAAAATGGAATTGGGGGAACTTCCACACTATAACCTTGGGACACCCCCTGGCAATCATACCGTTTCCATTCTTGCGCGGGAAAAAACCCCTGATGCGAGGGCCTTACCCTCATCCCGGTGGCGATGAGACCGTCAATAACGCCATAAGTATGAGTTTAATGAAAAAAAGCGGTTTTCACGTGGTCATCGGCCCCAGCAGCCGATTGATCGTGGACTTCTCACAACCCCGGGCGATATACACTTCCGCATCCACGGGCATGAGCGCAAACCCCACCATGCCAAATTACGACAACCTCACCGAAACGTGGAGGAAAGTAGATTATATCCGCATGTACATTGACGAGGAAAAATTCATAAAGAACGCACGCGGCGTCATAACAATGAAACCCTAACGGCACATAGACAAGGGACTTAAGTCCCTTGTCTTTAAGTTTTAATTGTCTCCGGCATTATGTCACATAGCTCATCAACAAGCGACTTTACCTCCTATTATAAAAGTGTTATAGTTGGAACAACTATTCTATAAGGGAGGAAAATTATGCGGTTAAAATTATTTTTACTTATGGCAGTAACGGTGTCGGCCGTCATCGTGGCGGGAATCCCCGATTTAAGCCCGGTAGATGCAAAGCCTCGCAGAAAGTCGGTAGATACCCAACTCACCGGCCCGCACCAGCAAACCAACACTCAGAAAATGCGGCAAATGTTACGTAGCGACGGCATCAGAAAACCTCATGCACTGCTACGCCACAATTTCCTTGTACGATTGGAAATAAGCAATGCCGGCGGCGGTTCCGCAGCCTACAGCGAGGTTATGCTTTATTTTGACGGCATACCCAAAGCCGCCATCGGCAAGGCATGGGCGGACGACAACCGGCTGAATCGGGCACAGATCGGCAACGCGAAAAGCTGCAAAATAGGCGGCCCATACCCATCACGCGGACATACATGCCCCAAAAAATACAACACTCAAAACTGGGTCAACCTAACAACCGACGTCAACCGGGAGAATAAAGTACTTATCATTAACGACCCGGATGTTGCCAATCGCGCCGGAACCATTATCTGGTTTGCTTTCGATACCCCACAGAAAAATATATCGTATAAAGTCATTGAGAAGCGTTCCCATCCGAGTTTCGGCTTCGGAAAGATAAGCGCCCGCAAATATAAACTTGGAAAAGCACTCCATACTCCTCACGCCACTCCTCACGCCACTCCTCACGTCACTCCCCCCGTCAAACCTCGCGTTATCCCCCCGGGCACAAAATGGGACGGCAACCTCGACGGGACACACCAGGATACTCCGCGAAGACAACTGCGGCAGATGCTTATGGGCGAAGGCCTTCCCACCCCCAGGCAGCTTCTTGTGTATCCATACCTTGTCCGCGTCGAAATCAGCAACACCGGAGGCGGTTCCGCCAGCCATAGCGAGGTTTTATTGAAGTTCACAAACCCGCCGATAGTCGCCATCGGCAAGGCATGGGCGGACAATGACCAGCCTAATCGGGCGCAGATCGGTAACTTCAAAAACTGCGAAATCAACGCATCATTAGCGCCTCACGGACATACGTGCCCCAATAAATACAATGGTCAAGGGTGGGTCGATCTGACATCGTCGGTAAGTCAGACCAAACGAATTCTCATAATTAACGACCCGAATATTGCCAATCGCGCGGGAACCGTCATTTGGTTCGCATTCAATCAGCCGCAGAATCAAATCCAATACGACATCATAGAGAGAAAAAGAAGGCATCAGTCATTCGGTTTCGGGAATATAAGCGCCCGTAAATACAAGGTGGGAAAAAAGGGCAAACCCCGAGGTCACCGCCGCCCTAGACGATAATCCAGCGACGTAAATATACAGGTATCCGCAAGGCGGGTGGCCCGAAACGGCCGCCCGCCCCCACAAAATGTCAGTGTCACGATTGGGCTCGTATAATAGCTTGCCGGCGAGATTGGTTATAGCCGAAAATTCCAATCGGGTGAGGATGCAAATTCAACGTTATCACCTGGTTGAAACCGACGGGATAGGCCGGCGGCTGGCCGTCGATAAATATCGTCCCACTGATGGTGGTGGATTTGATAACCAGTTTCTCACCGGGGTTCAGAACGCCGCGAACGATATGCCGGCCCTTTTTCTCGAAAAAAGGTTCCCTGACCATAAAAAGAATCTTTTTGCTCCTGATGGGTAGAACTTTCCCCCCGGCGGACATCGCTGCCGCAGTACTGCCGGCGGCGCTGGATATCCAAACGCCCGAACTCTTCTGCCCCTCGGACCTTTTCCGAAAAGTAATTATGTAACGCGCAGTCGAAGCCGGAAACCGGTGCGCGAAAAGTATGTCGTTGAGAGCGGGCGTCTTGATGGGCGATCCATTGATTTTCGCCTGCAAGCGCTGAAGCTTGATCGGCTTGACGCGGTCATCGATAATTCCGCCGATTATCTCCTCGAAATTCGACCTGTTCGAGCCGCATAGCACCCCGATACTACCCTTATAGGAGGATAAAACCCCGAGAATGGGGGTATTCATAATGTAATGGGAGGCGTTGAGCAAAGTGCCGTCGCCGCCGACGGCTATTATTAGGTCGTAATCACTCAAGGGAGATTTGAGCCTTGCAAGCCCGGTGCGCTTGATGAGGTCGGCCCCTATTCCGTGACGCGCAAGAACCTTCCGAACATGCCCCAGCGTCTCGGCATGCTCACTCGCGGCATCTCGCATATTTCTCAGAACAGGATCGCCCGATGGAAGCTTCCGCCGCCCGACAACCCGCTCAATAGCGCTACGCTTGGATATGACAAGGACTTTCGATAACTTCATGAAACAACTTTCGGAATAATCAAATTAACACATCACCCGCAGCACTGCAAAGCACGTATTGCCACCTTCTCCTGCGGACACGGACGTGTGCATATGCATCCGCATGGACAGGCGGCGCGGGACAAGGGGCTTTAGCCCCTTGCGGACAATCGGCAAATTTGTTGCATATTTTGAGAGAGGGTGCCGATAAATGGCTGAAGAATGTCCTGAGTTTTTCGAAGGGGGCGCGGGACAGTCGGGCGGCGCCACAAGCAGGGTGGCGCCGGGTGAATAAAATATCCCGAACCGGCACGTCCCCTGCCGGAAATAACGATAAACGGCACATCTCCCATGTATGCTTTAGATGCAACGATCAATAATATCGTCAATGCGATTAGAAGTAGGCGCTTGAGTAGCCCTGATTCCCGGTTAATGGCATGGTAATGTTTTTTCGGAAGGATATTGAT
>CAZDAF010000091.1:0-11474 GCA_964503115.1 uncultured bacterium | reverse complement strand
CAAAGGACACAAAGAAAAAACTTCGTGCTCTTCGTGCCTTTGTGGTTATATTCTTTCAACTTTCCCGGTGTTTTACTCTTCCACTTTTTCCGTTTTCGGCTCGAGGAATCGAGCGAGGCGGTGGAAGTCCGCGTCCGGCTGTATAAACCTTATTTCGGTTTTCAGGTTTTCGGGGTTTATCAGATTTCCGAACGGCACGTACACCAGGCTCAACTGGCCGCTGACGCTGACCATGTGAGCGTCGAGGTTTTCCTCGACCAGGGCGCGGTAGGCTCCGATGCCGAGCTGCGATCCGAGCATAACATCGAACGCATGGGGCGAAGCGCATCGCGCTTCGTATCCCAACTGAATGCCCACGACTTTTTTCTTTCTGCCCGTCCGCCGCGTATATTCTTCGGCGACGAGATTTGCCACCAGTTTGCCTATATCGAGCTTGCCGATGGAAATATGCCCGTGCTCGTCCCTTGGCAGTCCGTCGATGAAGGATTGCGGCAGCGCTTCGGCCAGCCCTTCCGCCAGCACCACGGTACCGTAGCCTTTTTTTTCGACCTCCTCGCGCTTGATCATCAGCTTGACTATCTTGTCCACCAGCGCGTCCATTTTTAATCGCGTGACTCGCTTTTTACCCGTCTCTTCGTCCGTCACTTCTTCTTCGGTGGTCATTTCGTCCGTGATGTCTTCCACGCTGAAGATCATGTTAGCCTCGCCGGCGATGCCCACTCCGTAAGTGAGCCACCCAGCCTTGCGTCCCATGGACTCGACGATGAAGTACGAGTTTGTGCCGGCGGCGTCCGCGCGCAGGTTGAGCATTTCCTTGGCCATGACGTCCACTGCGGTGAAGTAGCCGAAAGTGAAGTCTATACCCCGGTAGTCGTTATCGATGGTTTTCGGCAGGTGCACGATCCGGACGCGCTTCGCATTCGCCGGGAGACGCTTCTGGAACTCGACGAGGTAGTTGGCGGTTTTTAGCGTATCATCGCCGCCGATGGTTATGAGAGCGTCGATGCCCATATCGAGAAAAGCGGTGTATATACGTTTTAGATATTGCGTTTTTCGTTCATCTTCGAGGTCGGCGGGGTTGCGGATAGCCTTTCCGGGGTTTGCGCGGGAAGTGCCGATGATTACGCCGCGCGCATTGCGTAAGCCGGTGACGTCGCGTAGCGTAAATTCCTTGTAATGCACATCTTTCTGCAGCCGGCGGCTGAAAGGATGATAATTTTGAAGGTGCTCGAAGCCTTCGAAGAATCCCACCACCTCGCGGCCGTCGTCAAGAAAGCTCAGTGAGGCGGCGCTTATAACCGCATTGGCTCCCGGAGCGGGCCCGCCGCTGAATACTATACCCACGCGATGTATATCATCGCCCTTCGGTTTCGACATGTCTTCCGATTCCGCCATAATCGCCCCCTGTTGGAAACGCAATTGTTTTTTCGACACTCGCGTTAATGAGGATAGCCAAATCGTGATGTCAATGGAAGGGGGATACTCGAGTAACGGCCTCGGAGCGGGGATTCAAGCCTCAGGAAACCACTTCGAGCGCTGAAAAGAAGTAAGCCGTTTCAAAAGCCGCCGTTTCGGGCGCGTCGGAGCCGTGAGTGCAATTATTTTGCAAAGTGGCGCCGAATTCGTTCCTCAGCGTGCCGGGTGCGGCTTTCGCCGGGTCGGTGGCGCCCATCACATCGCGCCATTTGGATATTGCGTTTTCCGCTTCGAGTATCATCACCACGCAAGGCCCGCCGGTCATGAAATCGGTGAGCTCGCCGAAAAATGGTCTTTCGCGGTGCACCGCGTAAAACCCTTCGGCTTGCGCCTTGCCGAGTTTGATAAGTTTCATCGCCGCGATGCGGAAACCCTCGCTCTCGATGCGCTCGAGTATCTTTCCGATAAGGTTTCTCCCGACGGCGTCGGGCTTGATTATCGCCAGAGTACGCTCCATTTTAACCTCCTGATACGGTAATGAGTGTGAACCAATCTCCATCGCCGGGCAAGGGGTTCAGGCTCACAAGCGTTAACTTGACATAAAGTGGAGCTTCTTGCAAAAACAAGGCGACTGAGTATACTTCACCTGAGACAAGGGATTTAAATCCCTTGTCTGCCGTAACTTTAGATATGCCGGTGTTAAGCAAACCATTATTTTTGCAAGAAGCTCGAAGAGGATTGAAATTTATTGTAAAATCGACTGTGAGCGGTAAAAAAGTTGATTTTGGCGGGGGATTTTTTTCGAGTTTGCCGAAAAACGGGTGGCTATGCCACGCCGGCGTTGCGATTCGCATTTATATGGATATCGGAATATACTATTCCTCTCGGCAATTTTAGATACCCGAACGCCGATTGGAAAAGGTGGTACAGTTGACAAGAGATGCGTCTAAAGGTTAATTTTGAAGATGTCTTTGAATATGCAAATTGAATCGTATGCAATAAGCGACAAGGGAATGGTACGCTCCCGCAACGAGGATTCTTTCTATTGCGGGGACGACCTTAATCTCTACGTGGTGGCCGACGGTATGGGCGGGCATCGTGGGGGCGATGTTGCCAGCAAGCTGGCCGTCGAGGAGATCGCGCGGGTGGTGCGCAAGTGGGGTTCCGATGACGAGAAGGAAATCACCGGCGTGGAAGGCCTTCACCCGGAGACGGATTCCAAGTTGGAACTCGCCCTCAAACGGGCGAATAGAAAAATATGGGAGGAATCGAATTCAAACCCCGAGTACCGTGGTATGGGCACTACTGCCACGGCGGTGTTTATAACCGACACCGAAGCCACCATCGCACACGTCGGGGACAGTAGAGCTTATTTGGTCCGAAACAGCGAAATCCGGCAGATTACCGAGGACCACTCATGGGTGAACGAGCAGGTTAAAGCCGGGTTTATAACGAACGAGGAGGCTCGAACGCATCGGCTGAAAAACCTTATCACGAGGTCGCTCGGGCATGAGGCCGACGTCAAGGTGGACGTGCTCAGGCTGAAAATCGAGAAGGGGGATTTATTCTTGTTGTGCTCCGACGGATTGACGAATCTTATAAATGACGACGAGATGCGCGATACGGTGGTTTCCCTCGATCCCGATAAGGCTCTTAAAAAGATGGTGGAGACCGCCAACAAACGGGGCGGTCATGACAACATCACTGCGGTGATGATCAAGGTTCAACCTCGGTAGACGGTGTGCCATACGCACGCGGGCCGGGGTCATGGCGGCTCCGGCCATTATTATTTAGGGCTAAGACGATATGGAAAAGTTAATAGGAAAAGCGAAAGTTCTGATCGAAGCGCTACCCTATATCCGGCGGTTCGGAGGCGGCGCCATGGTGGTGAAATACGGTGGCGCCGCGATGGTCGCCCAGGATCTTCGGGAGCTCTTTGCTCAGGATGTCGCCCTTCTCAAGTTCGTCGGTATTCACCCCGTGGTCGTCCATGGCGGCGGCCCGCAGATCAAGGCCGTGCTCGACCGATTGGGGATAGAATCCCGTTTTCATGACGGGTTGAGGGTTACCGATCCACAGACGCTCGAGGTGGTCGAGATGGTGCTGGGCGGGCCGGTGAATTCCGGCATTGTCGAGCTTATCTCCCGCCACGGCGCGGACGCCGTCGGGCTGACAGGTAAGGACGGCTATTTGATCGAGGCTAGCAAGTACATGGGCCCCGACGGTTCCGGCGGCGTGGACTACGGACTGGTGGGCGACGTCGAGCGCGTGCGTCCTGAAATACTCGGCTCTCTGTTGAACAAGTTTATACCGGTTATCGCGCCGTTGGGCGTGGACTCCGGTGGGGTTACATATAACATAAACGCGGATACCGTCGCCGGCAGGATAGCGGGCGCGCTGAAAGCTGCGAAGCTCATGATACTTACCGACCAGGAGGGCGTTCTCAATCCGGACGGTAAGCTGATCAGGTCGCTTACCGCTTCGGAGGCGAAAAAGTTCATCGAAGACGGAACCATCTCGGGCGGTATGCTACCCAAGGTGCAATGCTGCCTGCAAGCACTGCGGGAGGGAGTGGGTAAGGCCCACATAATAGACGGTCGTGTCGAGCACTGCTTGCTGCTCGAAATTTTTACCACTTCGGGCGTCGGCACCGAAATATTGCCGGATATCGCTCATGATACCGGCGCCGGCGACAAGTCGAGCGAGTGAGAGAAAGAAACATGCAAGCGCACGATATGAAGCAATGGATCGAGTTATCCGAGCAAACTCTCGCGCGCACATACGCGCGCTTCCCCGTGGCATTCGTACGCGGCAGGAAATCGCGTCTGTGGGACGCCGAAGGGAGAGAGTACATCGATTTTTTGGCCGGTATAAGTGTCGTCAGCCTTGGGCACTGCCACCCGAAGGTCACAGCAGCCATAAAAAAGCAGGCCGGAACGCTGCTTCATACCAGCAATCTTTATCACATACCCGAGCAGGCCGACCTTGCGCGGAAGCTGGTGGACGCGAGCTTTGCCGACAGAGCGTTTTTTTGCAATTCAGGCGCCGAAGCCAACGAGGCGGCCATAAAACTCGCAAGACGACACGCGCATGCTCAGGACCGTGGCGGCGACATAATTTGCATGCATGACAGTTTCCACGGAAGAACTCTTGCCACTATCACCGCGACCGGCCAGATCAAGTACCAGGAAGGACTCGACCCCTTACCCGCCGGGTTCCCTAAAGTACCTTTCGGCGATCTTGACGCAGTGCGGGATGCCGTTGGGGATCGGACAGCCGCAGTGCTGGTCGAACCCATTCAGGCGGAAGGCGGCATAAACGTGCCTCCCGTGGGTTATCTCGAAGGATTGCGCGAGATTTGCGATTCGGCCGGCACACTGCTTATATACGATGAGATACAGACCGGCATGGGTCGAACGGGAACGCTTTTCGCCTATGAGCATGAGGGCGTCGCACCGGACATCATGACTCTGGCCAAGGCCCTTGGCGCCGGAGTGCCCATCGGTTGCATGCTTGCCACTGAAGAAGTCGCGGCGGCGTTCGGTCCGGGGTCGCACGCCTCCACTTTCGGGGGCAATCCGCTTGCCTGCGCGGCAGCCAACGCCGTTGTCGATGTTATGACCGAGGATGCTTTTCTCGAAGGCGTTCGCAAAAAGGCGCGTTACCTCGAAAAGGTATTGAAATCCATAGCGTCGAGGCTACCCGGCGTAAAAGAGCTGCGCGGCAGGGGTATGTTGTGGGGTATCGAACTGGATCGCGATGCGGCGCCGATTGTGCAGCACGCGCTTGAAAGCGGTCTGCTGATAGGGTCGGCGGGCCCGAATGTGCTTCGGTTCGCTCCACCGCTGGTGGTCACTCGTAAGGATATTACGCTCATGGCGTCCATAATGGAGGAAGTGGCGGCTGAAATCGCCTGAACGCGGGCAATATGGAAAAACTTAAAGCAGACTTACACTTACACACCGCCGAAGATCCATACGACTTGATCAGGTGGGATGCAAGGCGTTTGATAGATGAAGGCGCCCGGAAAGGTTTCCGAGTGCTCGCCATCACCAACCATTTAACCGTATGTTATTCGAGGGAACTCGCGGAATATGCCGCCCGCAGGGACATACTTTTGATACCGGGTTGTGAGGGGTTGGTTGGACGAAGGCACATTTTGCTTCTCAACCCTACGCCGGAGGCCGCTGCTTGCCGCAATTTCGATGAGTTGCGCACACAACGACGTAAAAACCATCCGATGGCAGTTATAGCGCCTCATCCTTTTTATCCTTCCCCGGCATCCTTGCGCGGTTGGCTGTACCGCTACTCGGACGTTTTCGACGCGGTCGAATGGTGCTCGTTTTATTTCAAGTGGTTGAATTTCAATTGTTTTGGTAAGCGTGCTTCGCGGATACTTGACCTGCCGATGGTGGGGTCGAGCGATTGTCATTATCCCTGGCAGTTCGGGACTACGTATTCCATCATAGAGGCCGAACCTACGGTGGAAGGAGTTATCGAGGCCATCAGGGCCGGAAGATGCCGGGTGGAAACCAGGCCGTTTAAGTTAAACAATTTTACATTCCAGTTTGTGCTGCGCGGCCTGGGCGTCGGAGAGCAATTCCTGTGGGGAAAAGACTGGAGCCCGGACCGCGAATTGTGGGAAATTCAATCCGGAGTTTAATAAAGTGGAGAAGAGAGATTTTATAAGCATAGCGGACCTTTCGAGATCTGATATCGAGATGTTGTTCGATCGTGCCGAGTTGCTCAAGAAGGAGGTCAAAGCCGGCGAGTATCGCCGCACACTCGAGGGCCGCACGCTTGCAATGATTTTCGAGAAACCCAGCACACGCACTCGCGTCAGTTTCGAGGCGGGCATGACACAGCTCGGTGGGCACGCGCAATACCTGTCGCCGTCCGATACGCAAATCGGTCGCAACGAGCCGCTCAAGGACACCGCCCGGGTGCTGGCGGCATATTGTGACGGCATTCTCATCCGAACTTATGCTCATAATAATGTTATCGACCTCGCGCGTTGGAGCGATGTGCCGGTTATAAACGGTTTAAGCGATTTTTTACACCCTTGCCAGGTACTGAGCGATATTTTTACCATAAGAGAGCATTTCGGCTCGCTCGAAGGTGTGCGAGTGTCATATGTGGGAGATGGTAACAACGTGGCCAATTCGTGGATTCTCGGGGCGTCCCGGATGGGATTGCCGCTTACAATCGCTTGCCCGGAGGGTCACGATCCCGGTGCCGAGGTGCTGGCGCAGGGCCTCGAGGGCACGGGCGCATCGGTAACGGTGGCCCGAGACCCACGGGAAGCTGTGGAAGGCGCTAAAGTGGTATATACCGATGTGTGGGCAAGTATGGGGCAAGAACATGAAGCAAGCGCGAGACAAAAAATATTCGCCCCTTACCGGGTTAACGATTCTCTTTTGAAACTTGCGGCCCCGGACGCAGTGGTGATGCATTGCCTGCCCGCGCATCGTGGAGAAGAGATTACCGACGATGTTGCAGAAGGGCCGCAATCCATAATAATCACCCAGGCGGCCAACAGACTTCACGTTCAAAAAGCTATACTCGAATGGCTTATGGCGCATTAAATCAGTGCGAAGTTGACAATATGGAATGCACGTTGCATTATTGGCTTTGCACTTAGGACTCAGAACTTAGCACTGATTTACAACCGAGCGGAACAATGAATGAGAACGGCTCTTATTTCAGTCCTGAAGATGTACCGGAAATCAACACGGAGATGAATATCTCATCCCTGCACCTCTCTCCCGCCGAGGGTTTCCTGTTAAGCCAGGTGGACGGGGTATTGACCGTCGCCGATTTGAAACTGATTTCCAATCTTCCGGAAAAGGAATTTTCAGAGGCGTTAAATAAGCTTCTTATCGAAGATGTCTTAAACATTGAGGGTAAAAAATCCCCAGTTCCGCAAGAAAAGGCATCTGCGTGGAAATCCACTCCCGAGACGGCGACCTTGGAAGACAAGGTTAGAAATTTATATCTCGATCTGGAGAAGTTGACTTACTATGAGTTGCTGGGATTAAGTCCTATGGCCACTACCGATGAAATAAAAAAAGCGTTTTACAATATGACCAAGGAATTTCATCCCGACAAGTTTTTCCGGGGCGATGACGAAGAAATTCGCGAGCGCCTGCAAATGATATTCGCCCGAATAAACGACGCTTATCGATTGTTGATGAATCATCAAAAGCGAGCCGAGTACGACCGGGATCTAAAAGCCGTGGAGAAGCCTTTCACTCCAGAGGTTACCCCGCCTCCGGCCCCTCCGAGGAAAAACCCTTTTATGGAGAGTGTGCTCAAGGCCAAGCGGCTTTTTGAAGGCGCGGTCGAGGAAATCAAGCGGAAAAATTATGCCGGCGCACGGCAAAACCTGCGTATCGCCTCCACCATCGACCCGTTCAACAAAAAATACTCAGAGGCTATGAGCAAATTGGGAAAATTTGAAAATATCGAAAAGGCAAAAACCTATCATCAGGCAGGATTAGAGCACGAAAGCGAAGGTCGGCACAAGGAAGCGGCCAGGTTGTACCGAGAAGCCATGCTGCTGGACGCGGATAACTCCTTGTATTATACTCGGTTAGCAAAAATCACTTTTGAGCAGGATGGCAACCCGGATGCGGCAAAAAAATTAGTTCAAAAAGCCATTGAATTGAATCCGGGCGACCCTGAGCCGTATCTTATTTTGGGGAAAGTTTTTCTGGAGAAGAGGCAGGCAAACGCGGCTGTCGCTCAGTTCGAGAAAGGATTGAAAATCGCTCCGGCGCATAAGGAAATGGCGCGGGAGTTGAAGCGAGCTAAGAAAATCAAGTGAGGAATATTAATGGGTAAAGTCATTGGCATAGACCTGGGCACGACAAACAGTTGTGTCGCCGTTGTTGAGAGTGGCAACGCGAAGGTAGTGCCTAACAAAGGCGGATACCGCACCACTCCCAGCATTGTTGCAATAGGCGAAGACGGCAGGAGGCTTATAGGGCATCTGGCGAAAAGACAGCTGATCACCAATCCACAGAATACTATTTATGCATCGAAGCGTCTCATAGGCCGCAGGTGGGACAGTTCGGAGGTTAAGCGCGCGAAGGCGGCCTACCCCTTTGATCTCGTCAAAAGTTCCGGCGACGGCATTCGGGTGAAGATTCAGAATAAGGAATTGAGCTTGCCGGAAATAAGTGCAATGATACTTCAGGAGATGCGGCATGTCGCCGAAGAGCATCTTGGAGAAGAAGTAAACCAAGCCGTCATCACGGTTCCCGCATATTTCAACGATGGGCAAAGACAGGCCACGAAGGATGCCGGCGTCATCGCCGGCCTGGACGTACTGCGCATTATAAACGAGCCCACCGCGGCGGCTTTGGCCTACGGATATGGAAAGGGCCTCACGCAGACTATAGCCATTTACGACCTGGGTGGCGGGACTTTCGATATATCCGTAGTGGATATCGCAGAAGGAGTGTTCGAGGTAAAGTCCACCAGTGGTGATACTTACCTCGGGGGCGACGATTTCGACGACCGGCTTATCGACCACATGGCCGAGGAATTCCTCAAGAAAGAAGGTGTTGACCTTCGCCGCGACCGCATGGCATTGCAACGCCTGAAAGACGCCGCCGAAAAAGCGAAGATCGAGCTTTCGGGCGCGCCAAAAACCAGCGTCAATCTGCCGTTTATCGCCAGCGACGATTCAGGCCCCAAGCATCTGGAACTTACCATCACCCGCGAAGAGCTTGAAGGTATGACTAACGATCTGGTGGATCGCACCTTTGAGATATGTGATTGTGCGATGGAAGATGTGGGACTCACCAAAGATGACATCGAGCAGGTGATACTTGTCGGCGGTCAGACTCGGATGCCGCTGGTTCAAAAGCGGGTTCAGGGGTTTTTCGGCAAAGCGCCCCGCAAGGGTGTGCATCCCGACGAGGTGGTGTCCATAGGGGCGGCAATACAGGGAGAAATGCTGCTGCAAAAGGATTCCGACATGATCCTGCTGGATGTGACTCCCATGTCGCTCGGCATAGCCACCTTCGGTGGATTCTTCACCAAACTCATCGAGCGCAACACCACCATACCCGTGCGCCGCAGCCACATATTCACCACCGCCGCCGACAAACAGACTTCGGTTAAAATACACGTATTGCAGGGTGAAAGCGACCGCGCCACCGAAAACGAGCTTTTGGGCGAGTTCATCTTGTCCGGAATACCGCCCGCGAAGCGTGGTGAGCCGGAGATCGAGGTAAGCTTCGATATAGATTCCGACGGTATTGTCAGCGTCAGCGCCCGCGATAAGGCTACCGGGGCGGAGCAGTCCATCACTGTCACTGCGAGCTCAGGTCTCAGCGAGGACGAGATACAGTGGATGGTGGACTCGAGTAAAAATTACGAGGTGGAACTCAAGAGCGAGGAAGAATTCAAAAAACTCAAGCATAAGTTCGGTTCGGTTCTCAAGCGCATTGAAAAAGCCGTGGAGGAAAAAGATCCGGACGAAGAAGTTACGGAACGTATCGAGTCACTTACCTTAAAGGGTCGTATGGCTTCCGATTACGCCGATGTCGAAACATTGCGCGAAATCGTCCCGCAAATGGCCGAACTGTTAAAAGAAGTACAGGGTTGAGTCCGGCGCCCATTAGCAGGCCGGGCATTCTGAAGGTGTCGATAAGTCGAAGGGTTCTCAGTGCGTCGGGAAGACAAGGGATTTAAATCCCTTGTCCGTGCGAAGTTTAAGCACTTAGAACTTTGTACTTTCGGGCATCGGATGTAACCCGCCTTTATGCGACCCATTGAGAAATAAAAAGGAGCCATTGAATGTTTCGCACTTTTTCATTGTTTTTGACGATTTTATTTTTTGTGTGTTTGGGTTCTTGCACGGGAGGGGGCGCGAAGGTCGGGCTGGAGGCCCCGCCTCTGACATTAAAACGGCTCGGCGGCGGGGAGATGGATCTGGCGGGACTCAGGGGAAAAGTAGTAATAGTGAATTACTGGTCTACATGGTGCGTCCCCTGCCGCGAGGAGATGCCTGCTTTCGAGAAGCTATACCGCAAAATGGAAGGGAAACCGTTCGAACTGCTGGCCGTCAGCGTCGATGATATAGAGAAACCGGTTACGAAAATGGTTCGGGAGATGAATTTATCTTTCCCGATATTGCGCGATCCGGGCGGTAAAACCGCTCGCGCGTGGGGTACGGCGATCTACCCTGAGACTTTTCTGATCGGCCCGGACGGAGTGGTGGTCGATAAGATCATTGGGGCAAAAGACTGGGCGAGCGAAAAGATGATAAACAAGCTGAAAAAATTAATGCCCCTTTCAAAATAAGAATTTCCCCCAAAAGTTGAAAAAGGAAAAAGGCCGCTCCCTTCGAGGAAGCGGCCTTTGGGTTTTTCAAGCAGTTTAGCTAAATTACCGTTACCAGGTTCTTGTGCCTATTGCCTCGCCTCCGGGCCCGCCGTAAGCGCCCATGTCGCTCCGGGTGCCGTCGATGTCCGATATGCTGGGATCGCCGGTGTTTATGCAGGGCGATCCGACGGCGAGGTTCAAGTTGACACCCGCACTTCCGTCAGCGCCGTAATTTAACACCATGACAACTCCCGGCATGTCTTCCGGGACAGGCGGTGTGAACTCCACGGTATTGGCAATGTCGTCGACTGCCGTGACCGTACGGCTGACGCCGTCAAAGTTTATCTCGATGATGTCATCTACGTCATATTCCGGACTCGCGCTGTCCACCGCGATGGTGTCGACATCGTCCAAACCCGCCGGCTCCATCATGTCGGGCACGTTCTCGAACAGTGGATCTTCGTCAATGTTGCCCACAGACGTTGGGAAAATGCCTATGTCCACAAGGGTATCGATAAGGCTGTAGTTCACAAGGATGTCGTCGTTGATGTCCACATTGCCAAGGAGTGAAAGACCATAGGCGTAACCGAAGATGTCATTTCGGATATTCACCTGTATGTCGGACTCAGCCGTTCCGACCCCGAGTTCATAGGCGAGGGCGCCGAATAAGTAGTTGTAAGCGACAGTGTCGTTGGTGGAATCGACATCAAGAGTAACGGTGG
>CAZDAF010000090.1:0-11493 GCA_964503115.1 uncultured bacterium | reverse complement strand
CCCTCGACAAGAGTGTTTATGTCCTTTTCACTGAAAGAGTGAAACTTTCTCATTCCGTAACATCCTTTTATCGCTTTTCGATTTTATTATGCTTCACGAAATTGAACCGCCGCCACTGAAAAAACAGATTGAAAACAAGAACATTACCTTATTGTTAAGGCGATTATCGACACTTTAGCTCCCTAACCTAGCACCAACGAAAACCTTAACCGGGAAACCGAAAAATCTCCTATTTTCCCCAGGAAGTTAAAGTGGAAATACTGGTGATAGTGAAGATAATACTCGTTCTCTGCGAGATATGGGGTATATGATAAAGTGGGTCCTCTTCTGAAACGTGGAAACAATTCAGAGATTTTTCCTGGATATGAGTATTCCCACCACCTGGTTCAATGGTCAATTCCAGCATTACCATTACTTCCATTACTTATATTAGTTCCAGGACTTACATTTGAAATAGCCACAAAATGGCCACAAGGGGAATTAATACAACCCTTCATCGTATTTTCCAAATTTCTCAAGTGCCTTCACCATTGCTGTCAGGTTTTCAGGTTTAACGTTCGCAGTGATGCTGTTTGATGAAGACAACATATATCGGTAGTTGGGTCCCAGTATGCCGATTTTTTCTCTGACCTCGGCTTCAACGGACTCCGGAGTATTCAGTTCCAGGTTCCCCAGGTCTATATTTCCGACCAGCGTTACCTTTTGGCCATAATTTTTCTTAAGTTCTTTAAGGTCCATGGAGCCGTGCTCGAGGGGGTGGATAACATTCATGCCCTGACTGAGGAGATCGTCCAAAATGGGTAAGAGGTTCCCATCGCTATGGTATATCCAGGGTTTTGTGATTTTCTCCGCGACTTTCCTGGTATGTGGTAGAAGAACTTCGCGGTATACTTTAGGAGAAAAGAACGGGTTCTGGTGATGGGCGATGTCATCCGCAGCCCAGATAAAATCGAAGTCCAGCTTGCAGACTTCCTCCATGCACCTGGCATACCAGTCGCATATTCTCTCCATCACCTCGCCAACAAATTCAGGGTCTTCAATGAGGCTCATGCTGAACGTTTCGAAACCCATGCTGTGCCAGCAGGGATCGATTCCGAGGTAGACCATGGCACAGGCCGCGAATTCGTCCTTGTGGTCGAGGAACTCCTCGCACATCTCGACCACCTCATCGATGTCTGCGAAAACCATCTTGTCAAGATCATTACGGGTTTTGATGATGCCGTCCGCGCTCCAACCCTTGTTTCTTTCTGCGTGGTTTAGGCGGTAAGGCTGGAAATTATCAAAGCAACCGGCCGGGCCCCAGAAAGTGATGTTGTCCCGGCCAAGGAGCCTTGAAAGACTGGGCTCCAGCGCCCCACCAATCCGCATTATGGCCTTGCTTTCCGCCGCTGTCCAGAAGGGAGTATCTTCGCCAAGGTTTTTCCCTGCTTTCTGGGCAAGTAAGAGGTCTCTGATAAGGCCTTTAAAACCCAAACGTTTCAGGGTGGACGCAACCACGCCCAGCCGGTCTGCCCAGCCGACCGATTTCATAGCGACGTTCACGTCGACCAGATGCTCGCAATAGGGAATGCGGTCAATCGGCTCTCCCGCCAGAGAGGCCAAAATTCTTTGTCGGGGTGTCATTGTATTGATCATGGATTCTTCCTTTTTTCACGATGGTTCGCGATCTACTTTGTGTATAGTCGCAGAATCGTGTCTACGCTATCCACCTGTTTCTCTTCCAGTTGGAGCACGATCAAATCGCCGCGCTTTTCCATTTGCAGACTTTTGTGATCGGGTTCAACATAAACCTCTTTTATCCCGGGCCATTCACGTTCGCTGATTTCGACAGTAGATGGAATATCGTCACCTTTCTGTTTGATAATATGAATAAGCACATCATCGCCCAGCTTGGCAGCGATCGATTTATATTCCTCCGGCAGTCCGCCGATACCGGGAGCGGTGTCGCCGTCGTATCTCAACGGAGTGGCATTCCTGAAAAGGTCTTTTCTGGGTTTGTACCATTCACCCATAATTTCCATTTGCTTGACGTGATCGTTAAAACATGCCCATCCATTTCAAGGTTGACCTGGATAGTATTGCGGCCTCCACAAGCCATAACGGTAGCGATGATCCTCGGAAGGTGATAAAGATCCGGCCTGAGGGCGGGATCCTGCCAGAAGAGCCCGGCCGGCGAAATGGCCGACCATTTATGATCAAACTTTCTTCTGTAGAAGTTGGCCTTGTCCCAGCCTTTATCTCCCTTGGCAAATGCGTAGAATAGGAAGGCAGCTATTTTCGCAAAGACTTTGGACTCAACCATCCCCACGGCGTTAAGCTTCGGCTTACCCAGTGTATGAATCTCGTCTGTTGTGTAATCCAGTAGATTGTAGGCAGACTTGTACTTGCTGCTCATGTTGAATCCTAGCGCTACTTCTGGATAGTTTTTGCGTAAAAAATCTATTGAAGTTTTCACGGTATCATTCCGCCAGTCCTGGTACCAGTCCAGCCATAAACCGTCCGGATTGTATTTTTCAACAAGTTCTCTGTAATGGCCTTTGAGAAATTCGAGGTACTCGCGCTTGCGGATGAATGACACGGTTGACCATTTAACGGGTTGAATGTGGTCGAACTGTGGATTGTGATCAAAGATATTGGAGTAATAAAACATGAAGGGGATGCCGGCTTCTTTCGATAAACGGGCGAATGGCTCCAGGTAATCCTCAGGTGTTTTCCAGTCCGTTAAAGCAGTGTTGAAAAAGCATATGCCGTCATGCCACTTGGCGTATAGCATGTGATAATCGGCGTCAACGTTTTTACTGAGTTCAATGAACTGGTCCACCTTGCAAAAGGGCCCATCAAACTTGAAAGCGCCATTTTCGTCCATGTGTTTTCTATTGTACTTTTTATAATTTCGATTCCATGCTCATCCGGGTTTTGACTCAACCGTGTAGCTTATGCCCAGCCCGGGCTGCTGCCACCATGAAGCATCTGCTTTTTTCATGATCAACTCCTATAAATTATTGTTAGTGCCCTGCAAAAACAATCAGGGCCATTTATACTTCCGGTCCGAAATGCTTGAGCATGACTATGGGATCGGCAGTCGATGGATTGGTGATTTCGACACCTTCCTTTGCCGCCGTTTCACTCACAAAAAACTCATCGTTCGTCATCCGGCCGAAACGGATCATAGTGGGGGTCTCGATGTCCCACACGCCCATCTTGCCGTGGCCTTGCATCATGATCATTCCGTATGCCCCGTCGTCGCGGATAGTCACCGTCCGGCCCGGAAGGACGGTCAGTTCTTTCGCGCTGAATTCCGTCGACTTGTAACAAATCCAGTTGTCGATGTAGCCTTCGGCCTCCATCTCTTCCAGCGGCTTGACCGGCTTCGGCCTCATCAGGCGATGTTTGGCGAAGTCCGGGTCGATGTTCAGGTCCCAGTTCAGTATTTCGATGAGGTAGTCGATGTCACCTATTTTTTCTGGAGGCATATCCTTCCACAGGAGTTCTTCGGAAACGATCTGGTCTCCCGTAAGTGATTGGAACATACTGAAGACGTCGGACGCTTTCTGCGGTTCGTAAGTGCACAGGCTTCCCGGAGCATGCAGGACGCCGGGAGGAACATCCCATCCTGTGCCAGGCTCGAGCCGATAAGCCTTCGAAATGTTTGTGATCTTGTTGTCGCCCGCGAGGAAGTTAGCGAGGCATTCTCTTACCTGGGCTTTGGTCGTGCCGGATTCGAAACCGAAAAATGTGTATGGAAAATCTCCGCCATGATTATTCACCTGCGGCGGGAAAAAGTATGCTTCCGGCTTGCCCAGTTGTCCGACCAGAGCCGCGTGCTCGTCGCGATGGTGAATATGGTGTGGGAGCGCGCCCTTGTTGTCGAAGAATTTTGAATACATAGGCCAACGGCCATGCTTTTCCCACATGCGGTCGCCGATGATTTCGCCTTTCAGGTATTCGATCGCGTCTCTCAACAAAATCTTCTCGGTTTTGCCGCCGTCATCGAACACGATGAAACTCAAACCCTCGTTCGGACTGGTCTTCGGTCCGTTGTCTGCAGGTGTAGTTGACGAAAACCACCGCTCGTCGATCCCGCCACGGTCGCCGCCGAGAGCGTAATAGTCGTCGGGGTGAAGTTTGATCCGTCTCCCCGGCACACAGAACGATCTCGGCACCCATGTCGGCGCCAGCCTGACGATTCCCTTGCCCTGCTCCATGGCAAGCTCGCTATAGTGTTCAATATTCATTTATCACTCCTATGTTCATACTTAAAAAAACGAAGCGTTCTTATGGAATAATCGCCGCCATACGGATCCGGATTCTAAACATCTTTTTCATTTCACTCTCCTGTTTTCAATATCCCCAATTTTTCGCAGAGACCGTTTCTTCCATGCGTTGTTTGCGGAGAGAATCTTGACGCCTGGCAAGCAGCTTCAGTGGCTTTTCCACAGATGGGTCATCTGCCGCCTGTTTAAGCCGCTCCCTGAAATTTTTATGCGGTTTTTTCACCTCACTTTTGAACCCTTTGCGGTTCGTTTATCTCAAGCTCCTGAAGGGTTCCCGTAAGCGGTTCTCCGTCCCTGTTCCATCCGCGATCCATATAGTAGTCGTCAAGCATACGCTCCCGGACGTCCTCGGATATTACCCGCTCTCTACGTTCGATGGTTATTGCTTCATATTTGAAGCGTTTTGGAAGGTCATCATCCGCCCTCGTCATTCCGGCCTTGAGATTGAAAAGCTTCTCCAGGGTGGCAATACGCTCGGCGGCTCTCTCCAGTTCCTCGGTGCTCGTTTCAACGCCGGTAACCGCTGAGTATATTTTTGCCCAATGGTCAGCTCCCACAGCAAAGCCGGTGAACCGGCATATCCCCAGTGAGTCTTGGATGATTCCGAGATTGTGCTGATTGATGGCGGTTTGGGCTGCCTGCCGGGTTGAGAAGCGCGGCACCTCCTTGATTCCTCCGAAGTATGCCAGCGCTATCGAGTATCCTCCGCGGAGGTGGCATGCGCCGGTAGGTGAAGTCATATACCCCAGGGCCTGGGCGGGCATGCCGCGAGGGTCGTAGGCTGGTATTTCCAGTCCCTTGACGTGCATGGCAACATCCGGTTGACCGGCGTATTCGGCCAACGAACGGGCTCCATCGGCAAGTAAGTTTCCGATGTCGTCTCTATTGGCGATGGACTCGACAATTTCAGGATATATTTCCGCGTTCCCAAACCGCAGTCCGGATTTTTCAGCACCTGAATCGGGAAATTTTCCCTTTTCGACCAGTTCGGTGGCACATGCCAAAGTTACCCCGAGCGACATGGTATCGAGTCCGAGTTCGTTGGCGGCGTAGTTGCCCAGTGTTATCTTTTCGAGGTCATAAACATCGAGAAGCGGTCCCATGAGCACAAGTGATTCAAACTCGGGTCCTTCACCTGACTTTTCACCAACCGACGTGTGCCGCTGGCACGAAAGGGGGCAACCGAAGCAAGCGCCGGGGCGGACGAGAATGGTATCGTTCAACGTCTCGCCGGAAACTTTGTCGATAATCGAATATTCGTGATTGCAATCCTGGAAGTTTCGGCGGGGAAGCATTCCCATGATATTTATAAGATGGACGAGACCGGCTGTACCCAGTTCTCGCATGACCCGCTTGGTTGTGGGTACGGCTTTCATAATGTGTCGGGTTTGTTCGACCACGTCCTTGAGCCTGTCTCTGTCTGCAACCTCGGTCTTTTTTGTCCCCTCGACTACCACGGCTTTCAGGTTCTTAGAACCGAATACGGCTCCCAGACCGCCGCGTCCATAGGCTCGGTTCATGTCGTTCATAACAGCCGCATACCTGACCTGGTTCTCACCCGCCGGGCCGATGCCGAGGACAGAAGCGCCTCTCGTTCCTGCATCGTTCAAAAGTACCTGTGAGGTCTCATGTACGGACTTTCCACACAAGTGGTTAGCGTTCTCTATCTTAACCCTTTCCGTCAGACCAGCGCTTTTTTCTGAGATAGTGATGTATACCGGTAATTGGGCTCTGCCTTTAATCACAAGGGCATCGCAGCCCGCGCTCTTCAATACTTTGCCCCACTTGCCGCCCGAGTTGGATGAGCCTATACCGCGCGTAAGAGGCGACTTGAAGACGGCATGTCCCCTGCCCGAAGTGGGCGCCATGCTGCCGGTCAAAGGGCTGGTGGCGAATACCACGGTGTTGTCGGCGCTTAAAGGTTCGCAAGCCGGATCAACATTTTCATAAAAAATCCTGGTGGCTAGTCCGCGACCGCCGAGCCAGAGCCGACTTTCGAACTCTCGTTCCTTGATTCCATTATCGTCCAGATTTATCTCAAGCACTTTACACTTCATTTGTTATCCTTGCTCTATTTACCAGCTCTTTGCGCGGGGTGGTTCCATTTGGGAAATATCAAGCCCCCTCAGCCTGGCCATGATACGATAAAAGCAGATGTCTTTAATGGATGAGAGGTGTCTTATAGTCTCTCCCAGCGACTGTTCACCCGCACACCAGACGCCGCCAAATGGAACGATGGCGGTGTGGTAGTCGAGCAAGACTCTACAAAGCTCATCTGGGTCTGGATCGGGCGAAAGAACCGGCACGCTGGGGTATAAGAATCCTCCCTCTACGTCTATGGGAATGACCCTGCCACCTCCATCAGGCGATTGTTCCATTAAGGAAAGCGCAACAGCCTGGACCTCGGGAACGTAACAGTGGAGGAGCGCTTTTAAAGGAGTGTTCTTGTAGATGATTTGATGGCTTTTATACTCAGCGATTCCCAACTCGGGAGGAATGTCTCCATTTATTGAAAGATCGAGCAACGGTCCCGGAAGGTTATGAGGCATGGATGCCTTGGGAGCGAACAACATGGAGCCTGATCCCCTGATGCTCATGGAACCCGTATGAAAAGGACTGTAGCCGGATTCAAAACACCTGAAGCCCTGCCTGAGAAACAATTCCTCAGTATCGGGCTCATCCTTGAAGTCTACCTTTCCATCATGCAGGATCGTGAAATCCGGCAAAGCTTCATGGTAGCGGGCTTTAAAACCTTCAGCCTGCTCCCTGGCCCTTTTAATATCTACTCCAAGGATTTGCGAGTAAAAGATTACCCGGCCCGAGTGCTCGACCACAGCAAGGTACATCAGAACCTCTTCAAGACTCGAGCCTCGCGCAAAGGTCCCGTGTGACTGGACCATGCAGGCCGGATGTTCCTTAAGGCGTTCATAAATGGCTTCGGTCATCTCTTTTGAACCCGATGCCACTGCAAACCAGTCCACCGGCAGGGTGTCAAGGTAACGCACTCCCAAGGCGTCTACCGGCAACATGGAAGGACGGGGGTTCATCTTGGGCATAGGCTCATCATCCATAGTAACCACGGTTGCGTACTTGGTGTGACCGTGCATGGATGCGGCTACGCCCGGAATCTTTAAAATGCGGGAGTGGATGTCGGTCTCCGAGCTGGCTTTGTAATGACCGTGGCTGGTACGGAAAAGCTCGGGGTAACAAATTTTATCCGGAGTAAGTTCGCCCTTTTGCGATCCTGTAGCGGTGATGGCCAGGAACTTCCTACCCGAGCGGTCTTGGGCTTTCATGGCGATGTTTCCGGAATGAGAGTTTTCAATGTCCACAGTTAAAGCCGCCTGTCCGATTGCCCGGATTTTTTTAAATATCAGTTTTTTATCCATAATTTACTTGTTACGCTCCATTATTTACATGCTCTTTTGTGTAATTTTCCTGAACCCGTCGCGTGGCCCTCTCCATGCATCGGGGTTCTCCGGCAGGTAACGCACCGGGGGGAATGACCGCGCAATTAAAGCCCTGGCCTCTGAGAGATCATTCACCGCCCCAGCAGCCACGGCCTGAACAGAAAGGTTGCCCAATGATGTGGCTTCCACCGGACCGGCAAAGATAGGCACGTTGAGTGCATCTGCAGCAAACCTGTTAAGAAGATCATCCTGGCAACCGCCGCCCACGATATGAACGGCCTCGATGCTTACCCCGGTTACATCTTCCAGTTGTTCCTTTACTTCGCAATACTTCAAGGCCAGGCTCTCCAGGATGCACCTTACATATTCTCCCTTTTCGCGAGGCGGCTCCTGGCCCGTGTTTTTACAGTAGTCGGCTATGGCCTCCGGCATGTCCGCCGGTTTCATGAAGTTGGGATGGTCGGGGTCGATCAAGGCCGCGAACGGTTTAGCTTTTCCCATCTCCATGCTGAGTTCGTTATAATCTATTTCTCCGCCCTGTTTTTGCTCCCAGATTCTTTTGCATTCCTGCACAGACCACATCCCGGTGATGTTTTTAAGGAAGCGAAATGATCCGGTTGCGCTTCCTTCATTGGTGAAGTTGTACTCTAGCGTCTTTTCGTTTATCAGGGGCTCAGGGTTTTCTATGCCCATGAGTGACCAGGTGCCGGATGATATGTATGCAAAGCTCCCGGCCTTCATGTCGGATGCTACCGGTACCGCAGCAACCGCGGAAGCTGTGTCGTGACCGGCGGTGGCTACCACTTTTATTTGCGGAACTCCGTCTTTAACTTCCGGGCCCGGCGATACATTACCCAAAACCGTTCCCGTTTCCACAATCGGGGGAAGGATTTTATGGTTTAATCCCAGCTTTTCAAACATTCCCCTGTGCCAGTTTTTTTTACGCGGGTCATAAAACTGGGTGGTGGTCGCTATGGTGTATTCGGAGACCTTTTTGCCGCATAGGAAATAGTTGAGGAGATCGGGCATCAAAAGTAGAGTTGTTGCGTTTTCGAGTTCGGTCCATTTCTTTGCTTTCATGGCCGTCAACTGGAACAGCGTGTTAAAGGGAAGAAACTGTATGCCTGTGCTATGATACAGTTTTTCTGGGGGGATAACTTTGAAGACCTTCTCCATACCGTCCCGGTTTCTTTTATCACGGTAGTGGACGGCATTTGCGAGCAGTCTTCCATTCTCGTTTAAAAGTCCGAAATCAACGCCCCAGGTATCTATTCCCACGCTTTCAAGCTTACCGCCGGTGTGCTCTATCCCCGCCCTTATGGATTCCCGCACCTGGCTGAAAAGATAGAGCACGTCCCAGTAGAGAACGCCTGCGATCTCGACCGGGTGATTGTCAAAACGATGGACTTCATTCGCGGTAAGGCTTGAATCGGAGAAGCTTCCCACTACCGCCTTGCCGGAGCTCGCACCCAGATCTATGGCCAGGAAATTACGCATGAGTGATATCTCTCCTTTCCCGTCATGCCGCCCTTTGTTTCGCTATTTTTTTCCTATAACCGCTCTCCCTGTAAACCCCGACAGGATCAATAGCTCCGCCCGCTTCCCTCCTTGCCATGGCAGTCAGGGATCGCGTGTCCGTATTAAAGGCCTCCTTCAGCGTCATCTCCGCCATGACCACATCGTTATTCCGCTGCGCTGACCGCAGCTTTTTATGGTCGAGCAGCAGGGCCTTCGCCCAAATGTTCTGCAACTCCATCGCCGTCTGGATAAGAGCTTCCACCGGGTCCTTGAGGTTATGGCTCTGGTCTATCATATAGGCCAGCTGGAATTTCCTGCCCTGAATTTTGCCGGCAATGATAAGTTCGTGGAAAATTCTGAACAGGCGATAGGGGTATATGGAAGCTGCCGTGAGGTCGTCGTCGGCGTAATGATTGTCGTTCAAGTGAAACCCGCCGAGCTTTCCCGCCTTGATAAGCCTGGCGACAATCGCCTCGATGTTGGTTCCGGGGAGGTGGTGACCGAGGTCCACCAGCACTTTGCATTTTTCGCCGACTTCGGTACTGGCCATAAGAGCGCTTCCCCAGTCGGCCAGAACCGTGTAGTAAAACGCGGGCTCGAATGGCTTATATTCGATGAACATGGTCCAGTCTTCAGGCAGCGCTTTGTATATTTGATGCAGGCTCTCGATGTAGCGTTCAAAGGATTCGCTGAGTGAATCCTGGCCGGGGAAGTTAGAGCCGTCGGCGATCCATACAGTGACCGCTTTAGATCCCACCTTCTTTCCGATGTCTATCACTTCGAGGTTATGCGCCACTGCCTGTTCACGTACGGCTTTGGCGGCGTTTGAAAGACTTCCGTATTTGTACGAATGTTTTTGACCGGGCTGGTCCTCGAAAGTATTCGAGTTCATGGCGTCAAAGGACAATCCCAGTTTTTTCGCGTGCCTTTTCAGGGCGGAGTAATCATCTGTTTTGTCCCATGGTATATGCAGCGAGACGAGGGGAGTGGCGCGGGTAAGCTGATTAATGGTTGCAGTGTCGTCCAGCTTTTCAAGCACGTCCCGTGGCTGGCCTGGCAAGGGAAACGACCCGAAGCGCGTCCCCCCCGTGCCCAGTCCCCAGGAAGGAACGGCGACCTTAAAGTATTTAAGCTTTTTGACTATCTTGTCGATGTCGATTTTCCGGCGCGCCAGCTTCCGGCCAAGGGCGCTGAAGTCCTGCTTCAATGCGCGGACAACTTTTTTATTCTGCTTTTCCAAAAAATCATCATCGATCGCAAAATGCCTGACCATAATGATCGCCTCCTCGATATATCAGTTTGACCAACTCTAATATTTAATTTCCGTCAGGGAAGAATATGCACTATCAATGCAACTTTCCTGCTATCACGGTCTTCACCCCGGTTTTTCGGAGTGACCGGATGTATTTCCCCGGAGCTTCCTGGTCAGTTATAAAAACGTTAAGCCGGGACGGATTCAAAGCAGGAATGAGGCTTACCTTATTCAACTTGCTTGAGTCGACAAGCAGAATTACTTCTTTACCTCTTTCAACCATGGTCTGTTTGATGGACGCATCAAGCTCGCTTGCCTCGTATGTCTGAAGACTGCGATCAACCGCCCGGGCCGAGAGAAAAACTTTATCCACCGAGTAACGGGCTGCATCGGATATGGTAGCGGGCCCGACCGTACTGTAATTCTGTACGCGGACGGTGCCGCCCAGCATAACGCAGGTTACTCCAGGCTTTTCACTAAGCTTGAGAGCAGTATGCAGACCGTTGGTCAGAACCGACAGTGAACAGTCTTCCGCCAGAGCATCAGCAAGGGCCAGGCACGTAGTGCTGGCATCCATGAATAAAGAGTCACCCTCTGAGATGAAATCCGACGCCGCCCGGGCTACGGCCATCTTTTTTTCAGGGTTATTGGTACGCCTCTCAAAAAAGCCAAGATCACTGAGATTGTCTTCTATTGATGCAGCGCCTCCCCGGGTCCTCTTCAGCAAGCCATCCCGAGAAAGCCTGTCCAGGTCACGCCGGATCGTTATCTCGGAAACCGATAGCTTGCGCGACAGATCGGACACGCTCAACGTGCCGTTATTTTCCACCATTTTTATGATGCTTTTATGTCTTTCGTAAGGTATCATATTTACTCTTTATCACTCAATTTCGATCATATACTATCATAAACGATCAGGCATGTCAACCGAGGAAGAATTGCTTTTTACCCATAACAAGCATAATAAATCCCGAGCCGGGTGAAACAATCGATACGAAAACAGTACCGGATGTTAAGATAATACTACACAATCGTTATC
>CAZDAF010000089.1:0-11515 GCA_964503115.1 uncultured bacterium | reverse complement strand
GTCCGTCATTTGTGCTTTATGAGCACTGGCTGTTTTATACTTTTCCCTTAGCCGCTCTCCTTACGCTATCCGCCTGTTTCTTGCTTGAATTCCTGGAGAAGAAAAGTAGTTGGGTTGTATTTTGTTTTTTTGTTTCAATCTTTTTTTTATGCGGCATACGAAGCATGTTTCATATATGTTATTTTCTTTTCCTGGTTGCGGGATTGGCTTTGATACGCGCGGACGTATGGAAAAAGATCGTATTGGCGGCACTTGTCCCGTTCCTTTTGCTTTTATCCGTTTACTGTAAAAACTATATTTTGTTCGGTAAATTTTCTACAAGTTCCTGGATGGGAATGAATTTCTGGACGATGTCGGTAGGCAACATGCCATTGACAAAGCGCAGACAATTGGTCGCTCTTGGCAAGCTTTCTCGCCTGTCGTTGATTGAGCGGTTTTCTCCCCTTGAGATGTATCCGGCCGAGTATCTCCAGGTTAACGGCTATGAAAATATTCCTGCTTTAGGAGAAATCAGGAAGTCGACCGGTCGGAGCAATTACAACCATCCGGCATATATATCTATTTCAGACCAATACATGAAAGATGCCGTCTATGGCGCATTGAATTGCCCTGAAAGTTATTTAATCGGAGTTGTAAGATCCTGGCAGAACTACTTTAAATCAAGTAGCGACAACATTTCCCTCGAACCGAATCGCCGTCATTTGTTATTTATTGACGGTGTTTATAACCGCCTTTTTTATGGAAGAGCGGGCTGGAATCCGTCCCGGATAAGACGATGGTTGGGTATTGAAACCAACAGAACGCTTTATACATGTTTCTTCTTGTTGTTTTGGTGTCCGTTTTTGGTGATCTACAGTGTTAAAGTGGTGCTGAAACCCAATCCTCAAGATTCTGAACTAAGTCGCAACCGCAGGATAACTATCTTATATATTTGTTTTAGTATAGTTTATGTGGCAATGATTGGGAACTCGTTCGAGATTGGAGAGAACAATCGTTTCAGATTTATGACCGACCCACTTTATTTGGTACTATTTGGATTATTCTTCCAGTATTTTGTTATACGCCGCCTGGGAAGTGTGTTGCGACTGCGACTTGAGCGTTTATCCCGGCCCCGGGAAAAAGAATAGCAAAACCGAGCCGTAATGATTCAGATTAAAAAGGCCTCTTCTACGGATTCGTATAATAGACGGATGATTGGCAATGCCCTTATAGGCGTTACGGTTGAACTAACTCCATGGTAATCCGGGCCGGCTCGGCGGCGGTCGGCAAAAATATAAGGTATTTGATCGGTTAAATTTCAGCCCGCTAATTCATCTATTAAATCTAGCCGATGCTGGTGGCGAGCCTCGAAGGGTGTGTCCAGCCACGCCTGCACCAATGTGCAAGCCAGTGCCGGCGCCACCAGCCGGGCGCCGATGCATAATATGTTCGCTCGGTTGTGGCCGGCGGCGGCAATAGCGGTCGAAAGGTCATGTACTACGGCGGCCCGGATGCCTTTGAAACGATTGGCGGTCATGCTCATACCGATGCCCGTGCCGCAAAGTAGCACCCCCAAATCGGCATTTCCGTCGAGAATATCGTTCACCACGCGAAACGCGAAGTCGGGGTAATCGACGCTGCGGCGGCCGCTTCGGGCGCCCCTGTCCAAAACCTCGTAGCCGCCCTCCTTGAGATAGGCCACTATATCGCGCTTCAGATCAAAAGCAGCGTGGTCGCTTGCCACGCCGATGCGGAGATTTCGTTTCTTCATCGCAGTCAGTATTAATCAAGCCGTTTGTGCAGGTAATCGTAAACATCCTTTACCGTCCGGATGCCCTCGACATCGTCGTCGGGAACTTCGATGTCGAACTCTTCTTCCATAGCCATGGCCAAAGTCATCACATCGAGCGAATCCAGTCCCAGGTCGTCGATAAAGTCCTTCTCCGGTGTTATTTCCGACTCCTCCAGCCCGAGTTCCCGAACTATTATGGAAATTACCTTTGATTCAATACTCATATTTAGAAACCTCCTTCTTTAAGTCTCGCCCTCGACGGATATTAAGCCTAACCGAAAAAGCCCTGCAAATCAAGAGGCTGGTCACATGTACAATCCACCGTTAATCGGGATGACCGCCCCGGTGATATATGCTGCGTTTTCGCCGGCCAGGAACCGTGCCAGATAAGCCACTTCCTCCGGCGAGCCGAAACGCCCCGCCGGTGTCATTTCAAGTATCGCCTCCCTGTTTCGCTCGTCCAGCGCTTTCGTCAGGTCAGTCTCGATGGAACCCGGGGATATGGCGTTGCATGTGATGTTTCTTCGCGCGACTTCCCTGGCGATGCTTTTTGTGAAACCTATTATTCCCGCTTTGGACGCTGCATAGTTTGCTTGCCCCGCGCGGCCGGCTTCCGCCACCACGCTGGATATGTTGATTATCCTTCCCCACCGCGCTTTAACCATGGGCCGCAACGCCGCCCTTGTGACCAGGAACACGCCGCGAAGATTCACCGCTATCACCCGGTCGAACTCCTCGTCCTTCATTCTCAAAAGCAGCCTGTCCTTTGTCATCCCGGCGTTGTTGACGACAATGTCTATTTTTCCGTCCGCATTAAGAATTTTATCCATGGCGCTTTTTACGACTTTCGAGTCCGATGCGTCGAAAGGCAGAGTTTCCGCATAGCCGTCGGCATCTCGTATCTCCTGCACGGCGCTTTCAGCGGCTTCGGCGGAAACGGCGTAATTGACGTATACTTTCACTCCCGCTGTGGCAAGCTCGACCGCTACGGCGCGGCCTATGCCTCTTGACGCGCCTGTTACGAGAGCCACACGCCCGGTAAGTTCTCCATCTTTCATAAAACATCCCCTCCCGCAGCATATCCAAGGCTACAGGCCGGGTGCCACGGACGAGTGGCACCCCAAAGTTTGCCGGTTCGGAATACCATCTCGGGACATTTACCGACAACCTCGATCAGTCGCCCCTGCGTAAAACCTATTCTATAACCTCTATATTCGCATTGCCAGCGCATCTTTCAAGCCTTTCGCATCTCCGACCGGCATGCATTGCAGTTCACGATTTATTTTCTTTAAAAGTCCTGTAAGCACTTTTCCCGGACCCAGTTCGACGGCCGATTCTATCTCGAAATCCGCCAATTTTTCCATCGATTGCGCCCACAATACGGGTGAGCATACCTGTTGTTCCAACATATCACGCGCCTTTTCAGGCTCTATATAAGGAGCGGCGTCCACGTTTGCTATAACCGGAGTTTGCGCCTCGTTGAAAGGCGTTTCGGCCAACTTTCCGGCAAGTCGCTCTGCCGCCGGTTTCATGAGCGGCGAATGGAAAGGGGCGCTGACGTTGAGGAATACCACTCTTTTGGCGCCGTGTTCTTTGGCGCGTTCGGCCGCAGCTTCGACCGCGTCGGCATGACCGGAGATCACCACCTGGTCGGGCGCGTTATAGTTCGCGGGCACGACCACCCTGTCGGTTTCATCGGCGACTTCACGGGCCAGGTCGTCCACCGAGGTTGCATCCATTCCTATAACGGCGGCCATCGCCCCCTCGTCTTCCGGCACCGCCTCCTGCATAAATTTGCCCCGGTCGCGCACCAGCCGAACGGCATCGGCGAGACCCAACGCGCCCGTGGCCACAAGCGCCGAATATTCCCCGAGAGAATGCCCGGCGGACACGACCGGATTCGCGCCGCTTTCGGCCTCGATCGCCCTGAATGCCGAAATACTTACCGTAAGCACCGCGGGCTGCGTGTTTTGGGTCAATTTCAGTTCCGATTCGGGCCCCTCGAAGCACAATCGCGCCATATTTATCGAAAGCGCATCGCTTGCTTCTTCGAACACCAGCCTGGCGGCGGGAAAGTTCTCATGTAATTCCTTTCCCATACCGACCGACTGGGAACCCTGGCCGGGAAAAAGAAAAGCAACGTTCATCGAGACTTCTCCCCCTCAACCAACAAATCGGCAGCGGCATCGCGCAATGTCTTCTCGGCCTGTTGGGCCATTTCCTTTAGAATTTCGGCGGCAGGCTGCACTTTCTTGACCAATCCCGAAATCTGTCCGATCATTACGCTTCCCCGGCTGACATCGCCCTCTTGCGCGGCGCGTTGCAATGCTCCCTCTCCTATCTTGTGTAGCTCGATCGGGTCGATCCCATCCTCTTCCATTTTTCCGAATTCTCGCGTCAGCTTGTTTTTCAATGCCCGGACGGGATGCCCGGTGCTACGACCCGTGACGGTAGTAGCCCGGTCACGCGCTTTGATGACCGCTTCTTTCCAGTTGTGATGCAGCGGGCATTCCTCCGCGCAAGTGAATCTCGTGCCCACTTGCACACCTTCAGCGCCCAGCATTAAAGCCGCCGCCATACCCCTGCCGTCCGCAATGCCGCCTGCGGCGATAACCGGAATTTTCACCGCATCAACCACCTGCGGCGTCAGTGTCATGGTGGTAAGCTCTCCGATATGACCGGCGGCTTCGTGGCCCTCGCAAATTACCCCCGACGCACCGTATTTCTCGAGCCGACGCGCCATATCCACCGACGCAACCACCGGGAATACTTTCGCCCCACTCGACAATAATGCCTCCATGTGCTTGCCGGGGCTGCCTGCGCCGGTAGTGACGATCGATACGGACTCGTTGCGAACCAATTCCACAAATTCACTTATCTGCGGATGATACAGAAGAAGGTTCACACCGAAAGGTTTGTCCGTGAGTTTTCGCGCGGCGTTGATTTCATCGCGCAACTGATCGGGCGTCATGGCCGCCGATCCGATTATCCCCAACCCGCCGCCGTCGCTGACCGCCGCCGCCAAACTGTGATCCGATGCCCATGCCATACCGCCCTGGAAGATGGGGTATCTCAGTCCTAAAAGTTTTGTAACGCGCGTGACTATCAAGAATCCACCTCCCTCAATGACGTTGATGCGGTTCGGTCGAGTTCGTCGGCAAGCTTTTGCAGGTATCCTTCGGTTTCGAGCTTCACCGCTATCCTTTCCGCATTTACGACGGCTTCCGGCGAGGATCTCCCGTGCCCTATTATGCACGTGTGGCGTATACCAACCAGCGGCGCCCCGCCGTAAGATGCGTAGTCTATCCTGGTGCGGAAGTTTCTGATCCGATCCCTCAAAAGCGCCAATCCAAGCCGATTGAGCGCCCCGCCGGTGAATATATCCGCCAGGCTGTCCACTATGAATTCGCCCACTCCTTCTATCGTTTTCAGGACAAGGTTGCCGGTAAAACCGTCCGTTACCACAACGTCCAGCCCGCCTTGCATTATCTCGCCGCCCTCTATGAAGCCGACGTATTCGATCCCTTCGATAGTTTTTATAATTTCACGGGCTTCCCTGAGCGTTTCGGTGCCCTTGCTTTCTTCCGTACCGTTGCTTAAAAGGCCCACTCGAGGCGATTGAATGCCCATGATCTCCCTGGCGAAGACTGTTCCCATGAGTGCGAATTGGGCCAGGTGCCCCGGTCGGCAGGAGGTGCTGGCGCCGGCGTCGATGAAGACCACATCACCCTCCATGCATGGAAGGGTGGCCGCGACGGCAGGCCGGGCAATGCCGTCAAGACGTTTGGATGAGATGAGCGCCGAGGCGAGTGTCGCGCCGGTATTCCCGGCGCTGAAAACCGCTCGAGCTTCGCCTTTGATCAGGCAGTCGAAACATACGCGTATGGAACTTTGCGGTTTCGATCTCGCCGCCGAAAGAGGGCTTTCCTGCATCCCGACAACCTCGCCGGCATGCCGCACGGAAACAGGCAACCTGTCCGCGCGCAGGCGCTCGAGTTGTTGCCGCACCGCTTCCTCATCGCCGACGAGAATAGAAGGGATGCCATACCGCCTGGCGGCCAGAACCGCTCCTTCTACCGGCACCTCGGGCGCGCGGTCACCGCCCATGGCGTCTACCGCAACGGTAATGTCGGGCGCCGACGGCTCCTTCAAACCGGCCTCCTTAGCATATCGGCAAATCGCCCTGTGCGTCAGTCCGGGAAATTACGTTCACCCTGAATACTTAACAACAAATCAACAGACGGGGCTTCCCCGCTTGCAAACTATAGCCAACCGCACATTTTCCCCGAAGGGGATTTGTTCTCAGGAGCCCTTCTCGACGATCTCGACCGCCTGTCGGCCCTTGTACATTCCACAATGCGGGCAAGCGCGGTGCCGCTGCATAGCTTCACCGCACTCCGGGCAATCCACCCAATCAGGCGGATTGATGTTATGATGGCTGCGTCTTTTATTCATGCGAGATTTACTTACTTTTCTGTACGGTACACCCATTTTTCAGCTCCTATTAAGTAGGAATCAAGGATTCGAGGGGCCAACGGGTCGAGCGGGGATATTGCCGCGTCACCCTATGTTCGCTCGAATCCTTAAAGTTTCAACTTGTTAAGCGCCGCCCATCTCGGGTCGACGGCTTCGGTTTTACAACTGCATTCTTCGTTGTTAAGGTCTGCGCCGCATTGTGGGCAAAGGCCCTTGCAGTTCGGCTTGCATAGAAATTTCGAAGGGAAATAAAGCGCCAACTGCCCGCGAAGATGTTCGGCAAGGTCGATCTCTTCTTCGCGGTACGTACCAAATCCTTCATCTTCAGCGTCTTCACTTTCCCTGCCGGGCCCCGTCGGAACAAGCACAATATCTACCGGAGCCTCGACTTCGGCGATTACCTCGGCAAGACAGCGAGCGCATTCGGTATGTACGGACATACGAATATCTCCTTGAACATGTACCTGCTCGTCCGTTCGGACTACATTGAGCCGAATCTTTACCGGCCCGGCGGCCGAAATGCCGTCTTCCGCCAGCAGATCCGGGAAGTTGGTCAGCCAAGTGTCAGGGCGACTCTCGTCAACATTCAACCCTTCATCGGGAATGTTGTCCAGTCTGATAATCATCTCACAACCCCGTACCAAGCGGCCCGCAGGTGCGTATCCTGTTTTCAGAAACTCGAATAAAAAGCAGCCGGCTGTGAAAGCAACGGCCACTTATCATTTATCTTAGGGAAATTACTCGCTTTTGTCAACTTCGTGCGGGGTGTGCGACATTTTTGGTGGTTCGGCTCGTAGGGGCGCGCGGCCGTGCGCCCCTACGAAGCAATTTCACAACAGGAACTATTTAATGATTTCGAGTTCTTTGTTGCTCAGTCCCAGTATTCGCGCCGCAAGGCGATCCAGCTCTTCCTGAAAATCCGAGCTGATTTCGGATTTACAGGCGGCCGATTTGTGTGTATTGATGCTGATCGATGCCGCCAGTTGATGGTTTTCGTTCGACTGGTCGAATTGCGGGATCCTCAAAATACTCAGCAGGTGTGGGGAGGCGAAGCCCTTGCCGCCTACTTGCGAATACGCCCTTGCCGCAAAGCTCGCCGGAGTCGAGTTCAGCAACGCGCAAATATAATGCGCCTCCTCGCGACGTTCGAGCGGGACAAACGTGACGGTCTCCTGAGGAAGCACGGGTTTCGAACCGACTTCTTCCGCAACCGCAGCATGAATGGAAGAAGCCATTCTGGGCCACATAACCTTATATGATGCGAAAGTGTACCTCCCGACCGCGAACATCGAATAAAACGGCGCTTTTTCGACATACGAATCGCCTTGCCGAATGGTAAAAAATCGGCGCCACGCCGCCCTCTCCCTTAAAATCTTCTCGAAGCGGCTTAAGTATTCCCACGTTTTTGGATACCTGCTTCTGAGCGCATCCTCGTCCATTCCACGGCGCCTCTCGGGGTCTTGAACCGCCAACACCGCCAACTTCGGCGAGGTGTTCCACTTGGAAACTTCACCGGATCGCAGAAGCGGGTACACCAGATCCGGCTCGATCATGCATTTTACCTTCTCGACAATACGTTTCCCGGCGGCGGGTATGTTCTCCACAAGCAACATCCCATCCGACCGCCTTTCGATTATCCTCAACCAATATACGCCGTTCGCGCCGCCCGAATATATACCCGCATGTGCGGTATAACTCGACTGACCGAGCATTTTACGCAATACCGGAAGGGCCCGGCGATCCGCGGTTATCCACGCTGAAGTCGAGTCCTTTAGATCCACCGGCTCCGCCGGCAGCGGAATAAGCTTTGAGCGTGATTTAGCCTCCTGAAGGCTCGACCAATCTCGCGGGGTGGTTTGCCCCTTTTTAATCTTCCAGAGTGTGTATGGCACCGGATAGCGAGGCTGCTCACCCTTTTTTAACGCAATGATTAGCGCCGATCCGGCGGCGGAGCCGAATGGCTTTATCTCTGTTAAGTCATCCACCTCCATGGGCCGAACAGGTGTATCATCCCCGAGCTTGAACCGCCTGAATCCCTGGCCGCTACCGGCGCTTTTGAGCGTTGCTCGCGTTATAATAAAGGCAAGTACCCCTTTCGGCCTCAGAAATCGCTCCATGGACCGATACGTCACCAGCATACTCAAATCCTTTTTGGCCTTCCCCAGCAGCGTGTCGATGCCGGAGTGAGGGAACAGTCCGTGGCGTTTCCACAGTGGTTTGGTCTTTCGGCGATATTCCTCATCAATGCTTTCCCAATTCACCCAGGGCGGGTTGCCCATCACAACGTCGAACGCACCCGAAAATCCCGCCTTCGAGAGAGTTTCATCATCCTCCAAGATCGAGTCGGCGCAAACGACCGGCAGGCGCAGTTTGCCGCGAAGGTGAGGCAACAGATCGCAGACGGCCATTAAAAAGTTAGCTCCGGCAGCAAGCACTGCGGCGGGGTCGAGGTCGAGGCCGCAGACGTTGCTCGAAATCAGATCGAGCGTCTCCCTGGAGCTAAGTCCTGCGGAGGCGCACTTCTTTCTGAGTAAAGCGACGGCCCTCATCATAAAGGCTCCCGAACCGCAAGCCGGGTCAAGCAACTTCACCGACGGGTCTCCATCATAACCGGCAATCTCGAGCACACGGTCGGCCAGCCAGTCGGGGGTGTAGTATTCGCCGCTGTTGTGGCGCAAGCGCCTGGGCATCAAATCCATATATAACTGCTTGAATATATCCGAATCGAGAGGGTTGGTCGGCGGGGCGACCTCGGCAAATGTCGATATCGATGTGGTAACGCAATTCAGCAATTCCTCCGAGTGAAAATCGAATTCCCGATTCCCGCAGCCTCGGGGTGGAAATTCGATCCCGCGCTTCTCGAAATAAATTCCCGATTTTACCTCGGATATTTTCTCGATCAAATTTTCAGCAGAAACGATTTTCATGGATCGAAAGGATTCGAACTCATCCCGTCTGACCGAAGCTACCGCCCACCATGCCGCAATTTTGGCAATAACCGACAAGTAGGTTTTAACCGCCTGTCGCAATATTTCGGCATCGGGCGCAATCCCTTTTGCAACAATGCGGCGAATAAGAGAATGTCTTTTATTTACTTTCAGGGTACCTGAAGGTGCGCCAAAAACCGGCGAGCGTTCGGCCTTTTGAGGAAGCTCCCTCGCAAGGGTTCCCACGAATTCGGGCGCTATAGCGCCTTTCGAGCCAAACGCCTCGATCATAAAATCGGAAGATAAATACTTGCGAGCTTTCACTCTATAAATTCCATTTTTTCGCCACGGCGCCCCCCAAAAAAAATTCCCAACCCCATCGAATCCACAACCTCCATCGGCGAATGCTACTACACGGTATGCTAAATGTCCATCTCTACTTGAAATTCCGCGTATAATGTGTCACTCTATACTTACTTGCATTTATCGCGGTTCTTGTTTCAGGCGACATTTGCCACTAAGGGTTAATCGGCGTCTTTAGTCAACTTTATATTTAGGATTTGTCCTTCCGAATGTGATGGGCTTTATAGCTTTGTGAACTTGAGAGCGGCCCAGGGGGCTTGTAAAGCGACTTTCGATGGGAAAGCGCCACAAGAGCCTTAATAAGGTGACGCAAAGAAGCGTGGGAATCCGTCGCTGAACAACAACAAGAAAGGAGTCTCATCATGGTGAAAAACGATATTCAGGAAACCGTTACCGTAGCTCGCGGTTTGGAAGGAGTGTCCGCCGCCGAAACCAGCATCAGCTTTGTGGACGGTGAGAACGGTCAATTGTTTTACCAGGGATATAACATCCACCATTTAGCGGAAAGAGTTTCGCACGATGAGATCATCTACCTTTTGTGGCACGGCGAGTTGCCGACCGAAGAGCAACTCGAAGAATTCCGAGCCGAACTTATACCGGAGATGAAACTGCCCGACGATTTAATCCGCTGGATAAAGAACGTTCCGAAGGAAGCTCACCCCATGAATGTGCTTCGCATCTCCGTGAGCATGCTCGGCATGCTCGACCCCGATTACGGGGACAACTCACCGGAAGCCAACCTCAAAAAGGCGATGCGTATAACCGCCAAAGTGCCGGTGATCGTCGCGTGGGTACACAGGTCACGAAATGATTCCGAGCCGGGCGAGCCCGACCTGAACAAATCGCTGGCCCATAATTTTATGGAGATGTTCATCGGCAGGGAACTTGACGAAGACGAGGTGAGGGTGGTGGAGTTGTTGATGCTTCTTCACGCCGAGCACGGTATGAACGCCTCGACTTTCACCGCACGCGTCACGGCCAGCACGCTCGCGGACATGTACGCCGCCGTAACCAGCGCCATCGGAACCCTTAGCGGATCTCTGCACGGCGGCGCCAACCAGCGCGTTATGGAAATGCTCGAGGACATAAGCAACCCAGAAATAGTCGTGCAATATATCGACGGGCTTCTGGCCGACGGCAAGCGCGTCATGGGGTTCGGACACCGAGTCTATAAGGTCGAAGACCCGCGAGCGTGCCATCTCAGGCGCTGGTCAGGCGAGCTATGTTGCTCACGAAAACAATTCCGGGAACTTTACGAGATCAGCCACAAGATCGAGAGAAAGGTAATGAGCGAAAAGCATTTCCATCCGAACGTGGACTTCTATTCCGCCACCGTCCAGCACGCGCTGGGTATACCCAAGGATTATTTTACCGCCATTTTCGCTTCGAGTCGCGTCGTCGGATGGACCGCTCACGTCATCGAGCAACACAGGGACAATCGCCTTATCAGGCCCACATCGAAATACATCGGCCAATACGGAAGAAGGTTCGTTCCCATCGAGAAACGTTATGAGCGCAAGGCTTCGATCCCACCCAGCGAGCAGAGCGACTCGATAATCAGTACGGACTGAAACCGGGAATATAGGGGCATGACACGTCGTGCCCCTTGCTTACAGACCGTTCTTTTTGCTACTATCCAATTGAGTATTTATTGCATGTCATTTTGACGGAGGAAAAAATATGGGAACCGACGAAATCCGCAAAATCGGTGTGAGCACCGGCGGTGGCGATTGCCCCGGCCTCAACGCGGTCATAAGGGCGGTCACCCTGACCGCGCATAACCATTACGGATGGGAAGTGCTCGGTATCAAAGATTCCTTCAACGGCCTGATATGGCCCGATCAGACCATGCCGTTAACGCCGGAAGTCGTCCGGGACATTCTCCCGGAAGGAGGCACCATCCTCGGCACCACCAACCGGGGGAATCCGTTTGCATGGGAACGCGAGAAGAACGGCAAGGCCGAAATCGTCGATATGA
>CAZDAF010000088.1:0-11521 GCA_964503115.1 uncultured bacterium | reverse complement strand
CGTTCTCGGCGCAATCCTGCTTTACGATCAAATCGGCTTTTTAGAACCGATAAGAAATAACTTCGATGAACTGCGGCTTCAGCAATGGTCGATAGTGGCATTTTCCGTAACGGTAGGCTGCATCACCGCCGCCCTGATGATAGGATGGATGACCGGCCGGGGTATGTCGGTGAAAATAGAAAGCCGCCCATCCAACCCCCGCAACGAGACGAAGCTTGACCTTCAACTCGCGGTCATCTCCGCAGTGTTGGCCAGGGTGAGAACTCTCGAATCGACTGTTTGGATGCTTGCCGTTACTCCGGCATTTTTAGGCGCGGTACTTTTCATGGTCGGTCGACCCGGCCGTACCATGTTGCTTTATTTCAGCATCACGCTGACCACCGCAGTGATGCTTATGCCGTCTCTCGAAAGAACCGAAAGGCTTATCGACCGGTGTCTCGATCGATCTATGGCCTCCTTGAATTACAAGGAACCACAGTAAAAATGAAGAGGTTACACCATGTTCTTTTCTTTACGATAGCGCTATCATTGGCGGCGCCGGGTTGCAGCTACAGGCTGGTGAGAAAGGGACGGATCAACCAACCGCTGCTCCAGAAAATCAAAGACAAAGTAAGCGCCCGGAGAGGGCTTGTGTTTCTCGAAGCGGTGCAAATCGAGGTAATAACCCGCAGATTCGCGGCGATCTTGTTCGAGGATAAATTCAACGAAGAATATCCGCCCGCTCGCGTCGCCGTCCTCGAGCGCGTTTACGCGCGGATGGGGCTTATAGATTCAGGTGTAGACCTTAAGAAATTGATACTCGATTTCTACGAGACCAACGTCGCCGGCTTCTATGATCCCGACGCGAAAAAGCTGTATCTCGTGAAAGAAGTTGTCGAGCGATTTTCGATTTGGTCATTTATATTCCAGAGGGATGCAAACGCCGAAATGGTAATGGCACACGAACTGACACATGCGCTTGACGACCAACACTTCAATCTCGATTCCATTGAAGAAAGAATCGTAGACAACGACGATGCACTCCTTGCCTTCCAGGCCCTCGAGGAAGGTACGGCCACACTGGTGGGTATGGCGGCGATATATCATTCACGGATTGAAATGGAAAAGATCGTCGGCGCCATGACTTCGTACGGCAACTTGATAGACAAGCTTCTGCGCGTTGCGGGAAGAGACGTGCCCCCCATACTGATCGATTCGGTAGCGTTTGCATACGTTGCCGGGACGAACTTCGTCGCGTTCCTTTATAAAATCTCAAATAACTGGAGTGAGATTAACGCCGCCTACACTACCCTTCCGGCCTCCTCCGAAGAGGTTCTGCATCCCGAAAAGTTCATCAAAAAAAACGACCCTCCTTCTAAAATAAACCTTACCGTGTCTCCTCGTTCGTTCGGGGATGACCGGGTACTTTTAGAACAAAACACACTTGGCGAACTAGGCATATCCTCCCTTCTCAGACGTTTCATACCATTGCCCGACGCTAAGACCGCATCGCGCGGGTGGGGCGGAGACAGATACGTCGTGGTGGGATCTCCCGACGAGAAAACGACACTATGGATTTGGATCACCGAATGGGACACCGACGATGACGCCGCCGAATTTTTCGCTGCATACCGGTCGCTTTTGCCGCTCAAATATGAGGACATTGAAAGCGTTGCCTGCCCGGTGGATGAAGGAAAATGCTGGAAGAATTCCGACGGGGAACTAATATGGATGAATCGCCTTGCAAGGCGCATCAGCGTTATCGAGGGCGCCGACCATGACACATTGCCCGCTGCGGTGCGATACACGATACCTTCGGTGATTGCGCAACCACATCAGCGCCGCCCGGGCCGGATATATGCGCCGGCCACCGCTTCGATCAGTGTGCCATGAATAAAAATTCAACCCCGGAAAAAAACGATAAAACCTCGCATTCCAAATCGCTTGGAAACGCTTTTCGCGCAAATATATTAAACCTGGCGTGGATGGCCGCCATATTTATTGTGGCCGTAGCTGTGGGATATTGTTATTCGGAAACGGTACCCGATTGGATTTTGAAATCATCCATTGAAACAATGGAGAAAATGGAAAAAGTACATCGGGAAAACCGCTTCATGGGCGCCGCAACATATCTGGGACAAATAACCGTTTTTCTGTACATAACCTTCATACTCGGGATAGCCTTGGCGATACCGCCGGTTTACGTAATGCTTTCGAGCGCCCTTTTGACCGGAGCGATAGCCTCAACAAAAGGAACGGGGTTGATCGACGCATATCCGCACACCTTCCCGGATGCTCTGGAAACGGCGGCCATGTGGATCGCGCTTACATGGGGCGCAAGGCTCGGACTGGCATGGTTCCGGCAACCACGGCTGATTGGCGTTAAAGATGCTTTCATCGAAGGACATAATATTTTCCTGAAAGTAGTCATTCCACTGCTTGCCGGAGCGTTTCTGTTCAGAGCCGTTTTCGGAATCGGATAGCCCCACTTTTTGACAATTCTCGACTCGTTTTATACTCTATAATAATGGGGAAGTGGGATTTTAAAGCCTTTTACCAAGCAAACAACCCGATTGTACTGAAATGGACGACAAAAGCCGCATAAAGCAATTTACAGTGCTGCCACTGCAGGCCGAGCTTATGGATCGCCTGATGTGGTTTACTCGCCTGAGATGGTTGGCGGCGGGCGGCGCTTTGGTTACGGTTATTGCCGCAAAATGGGTTTTCGGCTTTGAAAAGCTGAAGGTGTATCCATTGCTTTCCATTGTCGGAGCCATCATCACCTTAAACCTGGTTTATGTGATAGCGCTGAAAAAGCTTTTTATCGATCGAGAAATAAAGGGCGAGCGCGACCTGGGTCGCGCCTACATCTTCGTGCAGATTCAGATACTCTTCGACCTCATACTCCTCACCTCCCTTATCCACTTTTCCGGCGGCATGGAAAACCCCTTCAGCTTTTTTTACATCTTTCATGTCATCATATCAAGCATTCTACTATCGCGCCGATTTGCATACGCATACGCACTCGTAACGGTAGTGTTATATTCCAGTCTGATATTACTCGAGCATGCCGGGTGGATACCCCGTCACTCGATTGTCGGTTTGCCTACCGTACAAGGCAAATACCTGTTTGGAGTAATCCTCGCTTTCAGCGCCACGGTATTTATCGCCGCGTACGTCACCTCCAGCATCCGGTTGCAGCTTAAGCAACGCGAGGAGGAAACCGAACTTGCCCGTCGCGCACTTGCCGAACTCGAGGAGCAAAAATCGAGTTTTATGCGTATGGTCAGCCATGAGCTGCGTTCGCCGATAGCTGCCATTCAAAGTTCGCTGGGCATGTTATTGATCGTCGGAGAAAAATGCATGGACGACGCCATGCACCACAGCGTGGAGCGTTCCGTGGACCGCGCCAAGGGACTGTTCCAACTCACGCGCGACCTGCTCGAATTCAGCCGCTTAACGACATTAAGCCCGAAGGAACGGGAAATTACAGCAATCGATCTTACAAAGGTAGTCGAAAACGCCCGGGAATTGTACAGATCTCAAGCGGCGGACCGCAAGCTTGAGTTCAACGTGACAGTGCCTGATCGCCATGTGGTGATTAACGGAGATCCGCAGTCCATGGATCAGCTGGTTGACAACCTTGTCTCAAACGCCATCAGATATACTTCCGAAGGCGGTAAAGTTACCGTCGAGTTGTCATCCAACAAGAATACCGCGACGTTAATAGTCTCCGACACGGGCATCGGCATACCGGCGGAGGATATAGATAGAATAGGCGAGGAATTTTACAGAAGTAAAAATGCCAAACAGTTCGCACCTACGGGAACCGGAATCGGCATGAGAATCGTTCGCGAAATAATCAGGCAACACGAGAGCAAGTTGGATATTCACAGCAAGGAAGGAGAGGGAACCACCTTTACGGTGGAAATCCCGATTCAATCCACCTCAACCGGATCACAGTAAACGCGGGGGGGAAGCGTTATGCGCAAATTAACCATCTTACTCGTCGACGATGACGTCGACTTCGTCGAAACCCATAAGCTCCTGCTGGAAAAGCACGATTACAATATCGAAATCGCATACAATGGCTCCGAATGCCTTAAAATATTGTCCGATGAGCTAAGACCGGATTTGATTATACTTGACGTGATCATGAGCGCGCCGAACGAAGGTTTCGAGGTCGCCAGAAAATTAAAGGGCGATGACGACACTAAAGAAATACCGATAATCATGCTTACCAGCGTTGGGGAAGGATTTACTTTCAAGTATAAACCCGACGAAACATGGGTTCCGGTGGATGTATTTCTCGAAAAGCCGGTTCCACCGGATCAGCTTCTCATTGAAATTAGGAAGGCTATCGAGCTTTAAAAAAAATGTAAAGTTTGAAGTATGAAGGAGAAAATAGAAGTATCTTATCGTTTATACCCACGTCACACTTAACATTGATTTTTTAAGATTTTTTCAATTACTGCCGGAAGTTCTTCGAGGGAATCCAGGAGATATTTTGCGCCGGCGGACTTCAATTCTTTCACCGTGCCTATGCCGTAGGTCACTGCACACGATATGGCGCCCGCCGCAACGGCGCAGTCGATGTCCGGCAGACCGTCCCCGACCATAACCGTTTCGGCGACTTCCACGCCGATCCGCTCGCAAGCGAAAAGCAACGCTGCGGGATTCGGTTTTAATGCGGGGAAATCGTCCCCGCCGAAAACGCCGTCGAAATATTCCCGTATGCCCAGAGTGTCGATTATTTTTTCCGCGTACGGCCTCCTCTTGTTCGTCACCAGTCCCTTTTTATACCCGTCGAGTTCATCAAGACAACCGACAACTCCGGGGTAAAGGACGGTATTATCGACACAATGATCCCAGTAATATCGCCGGAACATTTCCACGGCGCCATTGATACCGTGGTCATCTTCGCCCAGCGATTGTTCGAGAGTGGCTTTCAAACCGTGTCCCACGTATCTGCGTACTTCTTCAACGGATTTTTTCGGCTTGCCTCTCGCAACAAGGACGTGATTGACTCCGTCGGCCAAATCCCGGAAGGAATCCGTTAAAGTACCGTCGAGATCGAACATCACTGCTTTTATTTTCGTCATGTTGTTCATTTTACGCGTTTGAATGGAACGCGTCAACGAGCATACCGTCTTGACTCCGCTGCCTGCTGTGCCAAAATCTTCTCATGTCTTCGCTGCTGGAAAATTGCCCGATATGCGACTCGGAGCGGGTAAAGTACCGCTGGACGGCCGAAGACGCACAGGGAAACACCTGGCGCTACGATGCCTGCCCCGACTGCGGAACCATCTTCCTCAACCCGCCGCTCGAAGCATCCGAATTGGGTAAATTCTACGACGATTTTTATTACGGCCCTGGTCATCGGCGTTTCAAGGGTGAGGTCGAGGGTATGGTGCCGGTTTTCCGGCGGTTTCGGGCGAAAAGGGTCGAACGCCTGATACCGCAGGGAGGCGCGGTGCTCGATGTGGGATGCGGCAGGGGAGTGTTTTTGGATATTCTTGCGAAAAAGGGATTTCGCTGTCTCGGCACGGAACGCTCGGCGCCCGCGGCCCAAAACGCCTCAAAACGCATAAAAGTGATGGTGGGAGATATAGAAAATTTGGCGCTTCCCGCCGAGTCTTTCGACCTGGTGACCTTCTGGCAAGTGCTCGAGCACCTCAACAATCCGAAGGCCGCAATCGCCGAAACTCATCGTATCCTCAAAAGCGGCGGAAGAATGCTGCTGCAAGTCCCGAACCCCGAGAGTCTTCAGGCGCGCGCTTCCGGGCCTTATTGGTTCCATCTCGACCCGCCTCGACATTTGCATCTTTTCGGGCTGCAATGCCTGGACGAGATGTGCGCTCGATTCGGTTTCGTGCGCGAAAAGGTATCCCACTTAAGTTTCGAGTACGGCCCCTTCGGCGCGCTTCAAAGTTTCTGGAATATACTCGGTATGAGGCGTGACCTGCTTTACAACTGGATGATGGCCGCTGATAAATCCGAAATACCCCCCTCGGCGGCGGCACGAGCCGTCCTGATCGCCGCCTCCGCCATATCCGCTCCCATCGCAACGCTATTCAGTATAGTCGAAGCCACATCACAAGGCGGCATCATCGAAGTCGTCTACCGGAAAAAACCGCTTGAATGAGCTTCACATCCCCTTCAGCCTTCAATAAAACCTATATGCGTGCAGGTTGTCGATTTTTATGATCTCCACCGGCCGATGCCTGCGCAGGAAATTGTCCCAAAGGCCGAAGATCACCGGATCGGACAACTTCTCATAGATGATTATATATCTTACCTTTGAGTTGACGAGGAACTTACGGTTAGCGTTAAATATCGCCTCGTCCGGATGCTCGATAAGCGGCGCGGGGTTGTACAGGTCGCTGAAGAAGCGGTTATTATCGACGAAATCATACCGCTCGATATGGCGGCGGGGAATGCTGTGAATGATCGGTTTTTGATGCATGCTTTGATATATTCGTGCAAATCTCCTCGAAAAAGGCGTTTCCATAGGCAGTTCGAGAACGGCGAAATATTCAGGATCGCGACGCATTTTCAGGTAAATCTCGGGAAACGTTATCCGGCGCATATCAAGCGGTGCCTGGAAAAACTCCGCAAGCAGCAGCACCACGACGATCACATACACCCGGCGACGCCCGCCTTTCCCCGCCAGTGCTTTCACTCCGAAAGCGGCCGCCATCGACAGGCACAGCGTCGTCACCACAACGTACCGGCATGGATCGCGATCCATGCTGAAGGCCGGCCCCAGTTTCAGCAGTAGCTCGTAAGGAAGCGGAAACAGTATGCGACCCGCCACCTTGAGGCGCGGCCCAAGCGACAGAATCCAGAAAAAGCCTGCGCCTATCAACCAGAATCCCGCTCCCCGGCGCTCACATCTTATCGCAGCTATAGCAGCGGCCGCAAGAACGACATACCCCAGAAAAATCTCCGAGCCGACTATGCCGTAATAACCGTCGCCGATGCCTCCCAATATCGGCCCGAGCAACCTCTGCGACCGGCCCGGGAAAAAATAACCCACAATATCTCCCGAATATTTGACAATCTCCTCGACGCCCTTCCCTACCCCACCCGGGTTTGCGGCCAGGAGTTTCAACGCGGCAAACAACCACGGAAGCGCTATCGCAAAAGCCGCCAATCCGGCAAGCACGGACTGCGACAACACCCGCCGCCAACCGGACTCTCCCATCACCAGGAATCGAAGCGCCACAAGGATCGATATCCAGAAAGCGTATAACGAATATGTCGGAGAACTATAGATTATTGCCGCAAAGAGTGCGCCCGCGGCAAGCGCATATCGCTTGCGATCGCTTTCGAGTGCAACCCAAAGACAAAAAGCATAAAACACAATAAGCTCGGTGCAGATCAAGTGGAACCTGCCCGTATGCCAAAACCTGAAGGGGGTGAAGGCGAAAGCGCAACCCGCCACAAAAGCCGCGCCCGCGTCTTTCGTCACTCGGCGGGCCAACAGCCACGCGCCCCAGCCGGTAAGCGCGGTCGAACCTATAAGGATCAGGTTGGTGCTAAGCGCTATGCCGCGCTCGAGGCCGAAAACCAACTGGACGGGAATACTGAAAAAGCCGTAAAGGTAACTCGGAGCCTGAAACACCACGTTCAACCCGTGCGGGTACATCAGGTAGTCGCACCAGAAGGGGCTTGTGTGAAGATCCCATATCGAGCGCTTGACCCACCACAGGTTCCACCAGAACACCGCCACATCGAAATTCTTGTCTATTTTTATCCAAAAAAGTCGAGCGGGCGCCGGCCATGTCATCACAAGGGTTATCAGCAGGAATACGCCGAGTGCCCGAAGCGCTTCGCGATTGCCCTTATTATGCGACTCCACGGCATCCATGATACCTGAAGCAGAAATTTTGTGCTAGCATATAAGAATCTTTTTTCATGTGCCGATGAACAATCTCGAATCCAATCATCCGGGAATTGATTACCACATTCATACGAGGGCCTCTGCCGACGGAAGCGGTACCGTCGAGGAGTATTGCGCGGCGGCGGAAAAAAACGGGTACCGCGAGTTGGGTTTTTCGGAACACCTCGATCTCGATCCCGCCCTGCCCCACTACAATACTTACGATCATGCGGAAGCGACCGGGGCAATCGAAAAAGCTGCGGCGCAATATCCGGACATAACGCTTCGGACGGGAATCGAGGTAACTTACCAGCCGGAGTTCGAGGGAAAAATCGTCGCAGCGATCGAGGATATCCAATTGGATTACATTATCGGCAGCGTCCATATAATCGGCGAAGCTGAAAACTGTATCACAGTAGAAGAAGGCGCGCGTGAGTACTTTCGGGATAAATATTCCGCCGAGGAAGGTTACGGCCCATATTTCGAGCTGGTGCTCGAGGCCGTCAAATTCGGTTACTTCGACGTAATAGGGCATTTTGACGTTATCAAGAGATATGGCAGCTCAATCCTCGAACCGCTGGATCCGCACGATTTCTACGGCCCTATAAGGCGTATATTGGAAGGCATTATCAAGCGCGACATGTCGCTGGAGTTGAACACTTCCGGTTTGTTTCATCACGTCCGGGAAGTATATCCATCTGCGGGCATCCTCAAGTTGTATCACGAACTCGGCGGTCGCAGGTTGACTTTGGGCTCGGACGCGCATCGGCCCGAGGAGCTTGGCCGGGGAATGAACAAAGCGGTCGATATTCTCCGCCGTTTGGGTTTCGAGGAAATCACGGTATACGAAAAACGCCTCCCGCGTCAGGTACCTCTCCCATGACCGGCTTCGAGAAACGCATCGTGGGCGTCACGATGACATGCCACGCCTTGGCGCATTTTTTCGAGCAAACCTTTCCGCCGGTATTGAAACTTGTGGACGAGGAATATGCTCTGGGCCTGGCTGCTGCGGGAGGAGTGGGGAATATATTTCCGCTATTCTTCGGGCTGGGAGCGCTGCCGGCGGGAATAATAGTCGACCGCTGGGGAGCGCGCCGTACGCTCCTGATCTTCCTCCTGGCATGCGGCGCTGCCGCCGTCGCCGTGCCGGCAGTGCAAGACATCCGGATACTCGCGGTGCTTCTTGCAGTTATGGGTATCGCTGCGGGTCTTTACCATCCCGCCGGCGTGACACTTATTTCCCATAACGTCCGCCAGGTCGGTACATCGCTGGGATTACATGGCATGGGCGGCAACCTCGGCCTGGCGATATGGCCGATACTGGCCGCAACGGTCGCCACGACGTTTGGATGGCGCGCTGCATACGCGGTGCTGGGGGCGCCCGCTTTCATACTCGCCGCCTATTTCATCCTGAACGACAAAGGAAGCGGCCGAATCGATGAAGCGCCGGAGTCGCAAACCGTTCAACCCGATAACAAAATCAACAAAGTCAAACAAATCACTCAATGGTATCCTTTGACGATGTTGTTTGCGCTCGGAGTTTTAAACGGATTTTGTTACCGTGGCATGCTGACGTTTTTCCCGACGTTCTTCTCGGGCGCATCGACGGCGGAAGCGGCGATATTAAAAGGTGGAATGCTCACCACCGCCGTTTTGCTTATCGGCGCTTTCAGCCAATACGTCGGCGGCAGGTTGGCGGATCGCTTCAGGGCGGAAATCATATACGCTCTCAGCTTCACTATCAGCGCACCGCTGCTCTTCATCCTCGGAATGCTGAGTCTCAATCAGGCCGTGGTAATCGCCGCACTGTTCGCTTTATTGTATTTCGGGAGTCAACCGGCGGGGAATACGCTGGTGGTGAGGTTTTCGAGCGATTCTTTCCGAGGGAGAGCGTACGGTATATTTTTCTTTATGAACTTCGGAATAGGCAGCTTTTCCGCAACGGTATCCGGCTGGATAGGGGAACGTTACGGCCTCGAAGCCATTTTTCCCTTCCTGGGAGCATTGCTCGCGGGAGTGTCCATAATCGCCTGGTTGCTGGTGGTGGCAATGCGACGTAAAGAGCGTTCATTAACTTGAAATAGCAAATGGGCCGTTTTCAACCAGACGGCTTTCGGTTATCATGGAGAACCGTATGATACTTGTGACCAATGACGACGGTATAAATTCCCCAGGCCTTGTAGCTTTGGTGGAAGCGCTCGAGGCGATAGATACGGTATCCGTTTCTGCGCCGCATACTCAACGAAGCGCCGTAAGCCACGCGTTGACCCTTCATCGGCCGTTAAGGGCCGATCCGGTGCGGGAGGGATGGTGGGCGGTGGACGGCACTCCGGCGGACTGCGTATTGCTTGCGGCCAAAAGCCTTCTGGATCAGCGCCCAAAGCTGGTGGTCAGCGGTATAAATTGCGGCGTTAACCTCGGAGACGACGTGATTTACTCGGGTACCGTGGCGGGAGCCGTTGAAGGACTTCTTCAGGGAATTCAGTCCTTTGCAATAAGCCTCGATGGGAGCTCGAATCTCGACTTCGGACCGGCGGCCAAATTCGCAGCATCGCTGGCAAAAAGCCTGCTCGACGATCCATTGCCCGAAGACGTCTTTCTTAACGTTAACGTTCCACGCTCCGCGTCGAAAAACGGCTTGAAATGGGAAGCGACACAACTTGGCAAACGAATCTATAAAACGGACGTCGTGAATCGCAAAGACCCGAGAGGGATAAACTATTACTGGATCGGAGGCCAGGAACCGGACAGGGTCAAAGAACCTGACACCGACCTGGATTGCATCGCTCGGGGCATGATTTCCGTCACACCGATGAAACTGAACTTTACCGCTTATAACGCCATAGATCAGCTCGAGTCCAGAGAACTGACGGAACTCGAATGATTCATTTATGGCACGGCCGGTTAAGTCAATGACAGACAATAGCGCAAATGATACCGCCCGGTACAAGGAGCGCCGCCGCCGTATGGTCGAGAAGCAAATACACAAGAGGGGCATCAAGGACCCTCGAGTGTTGCACGCCTTTTTACAAGTGCCCAGGCATCTCTTTATGGACGAAGCGCTCAGGGATCGCGCTTACGAAGATCACCCCTTGCCGATAGGAAAGGGACAAACGATCTCACAACCGTATACAGTGGCTTTTATGACTGAAGCTCTGAAGCTCGACGGCGACGAAAAAGTGCTCGAAGTGGGCAGCGGCTGCGGGTATCAGACGGCTATATTGCTCGAGCTGGCGCCTCAGGTGTTCGCGATAGAGCGAATCGCTTCGCTGGCGAGACGCTCGCAGAAAACACTCGATTCACTCGGGTATACCGGGTTCGTCCTGAAGGTCCGCGACGGCACCAGGGGTTGGCCCGAATATGCGCCTTTCGATGCGATAATCGTCGCGGCGGCGGCTCCGCACGTTCCGCCGTCCCTTAAAAATCAACTGGTCGTCGGCGGCAGATTGGTCATACCGGTCGGCGATAAGCACGTTCAGGGTATGATCCGGATCACCCGTCTGGACGAAGAAAATTTTAAAGAGGAAGACCTGGGCAGCTTCCGGTTCGTCGGCCTCATAGGAGCTGAAGGATGGAAAGAAAATGAGACAATATGAATTATTCGACTTTCAGAACTTTCGTTTTCTTTCTTAATAGACGTACAATCATATATGCACA
>CAZDAF010000087.1:0-11546 GCA_964503115.1 uncultured bacterium | reverse complement strand
AACGGGCAAAAGAGGTTCTCGATAAGTGTACAACAGAGTGATACACTACACTAGATGGGGAATTGCTCGGTGCCACCGCTCGAATGCCGGGCGATGACGAACACCGCGCAAATATTCATGTCGGCGGCGATTGCGTTCGCTACGAACTGACCGAAAGAGATCGAGAAATTATAAATCACGTTGGACCTGAACTAAAGGAGAAAGGACTCCATTTCGTGGGGCTCGACATACTCGGCGACTACTTGACCGAAATAAACGTCACTTCGCCCACCGGCATCCAGGAAATTAACAGGATCGAAAACACCAACCTCGAAGCCAAAGTCATCGACTTCGTCGAAAGGGAAGTTGAACGACTGGAGAAATGTTGAAAATTCCCGTGTCGCGGTTTGACCTAGAATAAATCGCCGGATACAGTGCCTCTTAGAAAAGGAAAAACTACCTCATGCCGGTGAGCGAGCGAGGAATCCCGCCAGGGAGCCGCTTTTGATGGTTATGGCTCCTTCGGGGCAAAGTTCCTGGCAACAGAAGCAATGTATACATGCCATCCGGTCGATAACCACTTTCTTGTCGTAGTCGCCTTTTTTCTTTCTCATCCGCTCGAAACTCATAGCCTGTGATGGGCAAACTTCGATGCACGTTCCGCATCTGGTGCATATTTTGTTATCGATAACCGGTTCCGGAGTAAATCTGCGTTTGAGTACTCTGCGCATCAATTCTCCCAGACGGCTTCGTTCCAACGGCACGTCCGCCGGTAATTCGAGAGGCCGCCGGTCAATTTGGCCGGCGGCGCACGCTGCCTCGATGGAATCTCCCAGCACCTCGATTCGTTCAATATCGGTTTCTCCCACCCCGGCTTGCTTCGCGGCCTGAAGCGTATACATTCTATCAAGTGGAACTCGCAATATTTCGGTTATAATGCGATCTAATGCAACCGCATCCGGGCTTGCGGCGATCCATCCGAGCCGGCGTTTATCTCCGCTCGAAGGGCCGTTTCCCTCCATGCCCACAATTCCGTCCGCCACCGTCAACGCCGGAGCCAGCGTAGCGTATATATCCACGAGCATTCGCGCGAAAGCCGCCGCGTCCCGGCCGGCTTTGAAATGCCACTGCGTCTTGGCTTTGCCGACCACGCAGCCGAACATATTCTTTACGCCGAGTGTGACGGTCATGGCGCCGTGGGTTTTCACCTTGGCGACATTGATAATAACGTCCGCATCGAGTGCCTCGCGGCTGAGTTCGAGGATTTGGTAAGTGCACGTTTCTTTCTTTTCCGCACGGCACGGCTCGATGAAATTGATAACCTCGACCCCGAAATGCTCGGCGACTTCCATGATTCCGGCCTTTTTCGCTACGGTCTTAGCGCTGCCCATCGCAGGGCTGTCGCCCACAACCATCCGGGCGCCCATATCGGCCACAACGCCCATCACCGCCCGAACGACCTCCGGGTGGGTCGTCACCATTTGCGACGCTTCGCGCGCGACGAGAAAATTCGGCTTGATAAGCACAAGCTGATCTTTGCGCACAAACTTATCTATGCCGCCCAGATCGTCGATGGAAGATAACACCGCCTTCCCGACAAGCTCCCGGTCGTAATCGTTGCAAAGTCGCAGACTTACCGTTGTTTTTGCGTCTGACACGGTACTCTCCTATGGCCGTGACGCTTCGAGCGCTTCGCCCATCAGTTCGGCTGCTCGCGGAATCATTTCGGCCTCAAAATCAAGGTTGGTAACTGCCCTGAATTGCCGTTTGTTTCGAGGGGTGAAACGCACTCCAAGCTCATCGGCTTTGAAAATGAATTGATAAGCATTTATCGACGAATCGCGTATGCCTATGTTCAGGATATTAGTTTCAATGCTTTCGGGATCAACATCGAATCCCGGATTTTCGGCGATAGCCTGCGCGAGAATCTTGGCATTTTCATGATCTTCCGCCAGCCGATCCACGTGATGCTTGAGAGCGTATATTCCCGCCGCCGCCAGGAACCCCGCTTGACGCATCCCGCCGCCAAGCATTTTTCTATAACGATGCGCGCGATCCCGGAAATTCTTATCGCCCAGCAGTATGGACCCGACCGGGCAACCCAGCCCCTTGCTCAGACAAAAGCATATCGAGTCGAAATGCCGCGCGTATTCCTTGACGGGAATGCCCGTGGCCACCTGCGCGTTGAATATCCGTGCGCCGTCGCAGTGTATTGAGATACCCCACAGGCGGCAGAACATCGATATCTCCTCGATGTCTCCAATGGGAAAAATCCTGCCACCGCTGCGGTTGTGAGTGTTTTCTATGCAGACGAGCTTTGTGGGAGCGAAGTGATGATCCGGCAAGGTAACGGCTTCATCGACATCCCGGGCGGTGAAAAGGCCGCCCGTGCCGACGACGGTGAACTGCACTCCAGCCAACGCGCCGCCGGCTCCGGATTCATAATAATAATTATGAGCGCCGACACCGATGATCACGTTATCGCCGTGGTTAGTGTGCGCCAGAAGCGCCACCTGGTTGGCCATCGTTCCCGAAGGCACAAAAAGTGCGGCCTCCTTGCCGAAAATGTCGGCGCTCATCTCCTCGAGATCGTTGATGGAAGGGTCTTCGCCGTAAACATCGTCCCCGACCATCGCTTCAGCGATAGCTCGACGCATCTCAGACGTCGGCCTGGTAACCGTATCGCTTCTCAAGTCTATAGGTTCCATAACTTCAGATGCTATTTCCAAAGCGCTCCGAGCGCAAGCGTGAGGGTCATTATTTTACAGTAGGCAAACCTTTTCGACAGCCTGCGACATAAAAGAGGGTTGCGGAAACAGGGACACTTTCCCCGTTGAGAAATGGGTGTTCTTATTTTATCGGCTTATTTTTCGTTTGCTTTGGGTATGCCCGATTCACAGGGTACCCCTGTTGCGCAAAGGCCGCATCCGTAGATAAAGATGTGGTAATGTTTATTACAGTATCTGGTGCTATCGGCCACTTTTTTATAACATCTTTCCTTGTCATGTCCATCTTTGGAGATTGCATTCACCGGGCAGCGGGCCGCACACTTGAGGCAATCGATACCCTGATGGTGTAGACAATAGGCGTGAATATCTTCCGGCCGGGTTCTGTTAGGCTCGAGCTTCAGGTTAACCACGAAACTGCCTGACCTGTGCGCGCAACCGGCTTCTGTAATAAAAAAGTCGTGCATACCGAAAGTCCCCAATCCCGCCGCATACGCTATGTGCCGATGCGACCATGGCGAAGCCCAGCCCACATTTGGATACCTTTTTTTGTTGAACATCGGCGTAACGTCCGGGGATATGGCCAAAACGCCTTTACTCATTAAAAAAGTGACGATTTCTCTTACAAACGTCTGGCTGAATATTTCTCCCAGCAGCCTGGTTTGAGCCCATCTCTCCGAAGGCCAGTCTTTCTGTTTGGCATTTTCATCTTTGGTTGTTTTTGTGATCGGCATAACGAAAGAAACAATGCTCAAATCGGAGGCTGCCGGTGGTGCGACTCCGTTTTTCTTCGCCTGCCATCCCATGATTTCTTCCGGTGTAAAATGATGAGGGCCGATAATCTTCTTATACTCCTGAAAGATAGGATCGTCACCTTTTACAAAACCCACCAACGGCTCATCGAATATCCTTTCCCCCTCGAACGGAAACTCCATACTGTTGTCAGGGTGATCGGCGATTTTTTCCTTGATAGTGTTAATAAACCACTCTTCGTTAAACACGGGATCGTCGTCTTGTGGCGAGTAATCTTTATTTAATATGGGTTGCTTGGGATAGCCGAACCCGCGCATTTCTCCGATAGCGCTTTTTATTCCCCGAAAATCGGAGATGTAAGAAAACCTTCGATACCTGGTCCGCTTTTTCCTGGTTTTGCTCATTGTTCCGCCTCTATAGAGGTTTTATAAAACTAATCAAAAGCATAATAATATCCGGAAATCGCCGGGTGTTATTGAAGTATGGAGGGCCTCAGTTAACGTCCGGGAACGGGTCGTGGGTCGCTTTTCTCCATCTATGCAGTTTTTTCCTCAGTTTGGATTTGACATCGGCATAGTTTGGATCCTGCGCCAGGTTGACCCGTTCGTCCGGGTCTCGGACAAGGTTGAAGAGTTCTTCCTTGGGTCGATCCACGCAACACCGCTGCTCCGGGAGTTTAGCCACTCGCTTTGCCCAATCGAAATTATTCTGATCGAGCCCTGTCGGATCGGGTGAGAAATTTTCGATATATTTCCACTCCCTGGTGCGCATGGCTCGCATTGGAATGTAGTGCCCGTGATAAGTGATTTCTGCGAAAACGGCATCATGCACCTCGGTCACTTCGCCCCTTGCCGACGGTAGAAGCGAAACGCCCTGCACCGAATCGGGCACAGGTACCGCCGTAGCGTCAAGACAAGTGGGCATAATATCGATAGCGGATACCGGATCATCGATGACTCTGCCCCTCGGCAGTCCTTCGGGCCAGCGCATGATAAAAGGAGTGCCTATGCCACGGTCATAGCACGTGACTTTACATCCCGGATATGGCGGCCCGTTGTCCGACAGGAATACGATAAGAGTGCGGTCGGTGAGTCCTTCCGCGTCAAGGTGGTCCATAATCTCGCCGATGATATGATCCATGCGAGCGGCCTGGCTGTAATATTTTGCCACATCCTCCCTGATATCCGGCCAGTCCGGGATACACCAGTAACTGGGAACATGAATGGAATCGGGATTAACCGGAAAATCGGGATCCATTTTGAATGTACCGTCACGTTGCCTATGCGTTTGGATGAAGTTGAGTTCGAGATGGAAGGGCCTGTCCTTATTTGCGGAGATAAACCATCGGGCCATCATTGAGTTGTTAATGCGAAGCAGGCTCATGCGTTTTTGGTAACCGTAGTTTCTTGTGGGTTTGAAAGTCGCTACGTGCCATTTACCCTGGATGCCGGTCCGAAAGCCCGAATCTCTTAAACAGCGGGCAAGCGTGGGCACTTCGGAAGACATCTGGTATTCGCGACGGATATTGGTCAGTCCGTGAACCCCTACGGAGTGCGAAGCCTGGCCCGTTATTATGGAAGAGCGCGAAGCGCTGCAAGAGGACGCCGTGACAAATGCGTTAATGAAGCGCACGCCGCCGCCGGCCAATTCGTCGAGGTTGGGGGTTTTGATGTCTTTATTCCCGTAGCATCCCAGTTCCCGCCAACCCAGATCATCGGCGGTGATAAGAATGATGTTCGGTCTGCTATTGGAAGCCTTGGCGGTCGAGAAAATCCCCGAAAAGCGCGCACCGGCGGCCAAGGTTGCCGTTGCGCGAAGAAATCCCCTACGGTCTACCGTTCCTTTTTTATGATCCCACTTTCTTTTATTTTTCAATGTTGTCTCTTTTCCCAAAATCTCGTTCCTTGATGATATATCCTCAACCTCCCATCGGCAAAGCCCCAGACACTTTCGGCTCCGAAAATGCGCCAATGCAGGTATCATGGTGACGCAATCAAACCGTGCCTGTACACACCGTGGTAAAAGAGTCTATAACAATATCAAAGATTTGTGCTACATTCAACGACCGGATTATAACTTGCCGAATGATAGTAATAACGGAATGGAAGGTCACAAGCGTAATTTGCAAAACACTACTATGAAAAGAATCATTGGTCTGACGATTGCATTATTAACCTTCGCAATATCGCTGTCTATGGGTAAATTACCTCCCCTGACAAATATTGAGCCGGCCGACAAATTCGATAGGTTCTATGATTTGCTTATATTGGGAGTAGACCGAAGACCTCATCAAAAGAGAGGCCGAAGCGATGTAATAATGATCGTACATTGTGAACCGGGACGCATAACTCTTTTCAGTATCCCGCGGGATACGCGTGTCCGGGTAAGAAAAAGGATGGATAAAATAAATCATGCCTTCGCTTATGGTAGCGCCAAACTCGCCAAATCCACGATAGAGCGGTTCCTCAAATTCAAGGTGGATAATTATATAGCCGTCGATTTTGAAACTTTCCTTAAAACTATCGAGGTCATCAAGAAAATTTCCAACGATGGAAGATTTATCGGGGCCGAGAACTTTCTTGCAAGCGGTGAGAACCTGCTTAAGTGGTTGCGTTTTCGAGGCTTGCCCACGGGTGACCGGCGTCGATGTCAAAGGCACCAGTTATTCATTAAAAGAGTCTTTGAATACACCCAGGATATGTATCTCAATCAGCCGTTGATGTATGGTCAATGCATGAGAGCCGGATTAAAGATCGTCGATACCGATCTGACGTACGAGCATGCGGTGCAGTTATATGAAAAACACAAGAATATCGATCTGGAAAGAGATATCGAGAGATATGTGCTCCCCGGCTATGGAAAGTGCCATTATAAGAAAGATGAAATCACCGGGGAAAAGAAAATTTCCGGTTGGTACTATTATCCCAAGTACAATTTGCCTCTTACAGCTTATATCAAATGGTTCCGCAAGTACGACATGCAGTTGAATTACCTGGAAACGGACACTCTCCGGAAATAGATGGTTCCTGTAGCGAAACGCGACAATTGGGCATTGACGTCTAAATTTGCAGTGCGGCTGAAAACAGTGTAATAAGCGGGAGGCAGGGGGAGCCGCATCCTCTGCTATGCCACGTCCGCATGAGACTGCAGGTGTCGTCGAGTCGCCCGCGACTATAGCAGTCGGGACAAGGCATCAAAACTCAGGGACAGGCGGGCACAAAACCTTTCTTGCATGTTGGACGCTGTTTGTGCTGTTTATATGGTCTGATAGAATGCCCTGATTTCTTATCGGGAGAAATTATGTCTAAAGAGCCGGAGATTGAACGAAAACTGGATCCATTCGAGATATGCAATTGGATGATCGATAAGGTATGCAGTGCGAATTTCATCACGCACGCCACCATCAGCGGAAAACTCGACGATGAAACGTTGCGCATCGCCCTCGATGCCTTGCAAGCCCGGCATCCGCTGCTTCGAGTACGCATATTGCCACAGGGGCGCTCGGGCGCTCGCTTCGAAAGTGGCGATGTGCCGAAAATACCGCTACGTATTCTTGACGCGCCGGAGGATCGGTGGGTAGCGGAAGCCGAATCCGAACTTCATGCGACGTTCAGAACCGAAGAAGGTCCTCTGATGCGTTGCATTCTTTTGCGCCACAATGAAAACAAGTCAACGCTGATATTGACTTTCAATCACGTAATCGCGGATGGCATGTCAGGGGTTTATCTTGCTCGGGATCTGATTCAGGCCGCGGGACACGTCCGGATGGATCGGGAAAATCAAGCGTTGATTTCAAAACTTGAGCCGACGTTGGCTATGGAGGATTGTCTCCCCAAGTGGGCCAAAGGCATCCGGGGCGCGTTTCGATTTCTCTTATTTAGTATACGCTGGATGCCAAAACAAATACGCGCGGGAGCGCCGACCATGCCCAAACCGGATGCGGACGCACCTCTCAAAAAGCGCAAAGCTCAGCTTGTTCCACGGGTGTTGGAACCGGCGACAGTCGAGAAACTGATTGAACGAGCCCGCCGGGAAAACACGACTGTCCATTGTGCGCTGGCGGCGGCATTGATGATGGCTATCGCTCAAGAGAAAAAACTGCAAAAAACAGCGCCTTTTATACTTGCCTCCGACGTTAACATGAGAAAATATCTGACGCCGCCGATGGGCGAAGACCTTGGATGCTTTATTTCCGGTGTCGGCACGTTGAATTGGGCCGGAACGCAAACCGATTTCTGGCGCCTCGCAGAGGAAATTCGAACTTCCATGCAGAAATCCCTGGACCGGCGCGATATGTTTATTCTTGGGTGGTTTATTCGTTTGGTAAATCTCACTTTACGCTTATTCGGCACATCAGGCACCAAAGCCGAACAAAAATATATAGACGCTTTACAAATGGGGACCGGCGGGCTGAGCGTAAGCAATATCGGCGCTCTGGATATCGAATCGCGTCATGGAAATCTGAAAATCGAAAAACTCGGCTTTGCGGCTTCTCCTTCGGTTTGGGCTCCGATTGCGTTTCTGCCGGCGACATTAGAAGGACGCATGACATTAAATTGCGTCGGAATGGCGCCGATTTACAGCAGGGAACACGCGGGGAAAATAGTGGATAAAACCATTGAAATCTTTAAAGACAACCTGTCTGACAGCTCCCCTGAAATGTAATACATGCCGCAAACACATGGGAAAATTATCTTGTTTGTCGATCTCAATAGGGGATCGTGTCTATACTGCTTACTTGGGATTGCAAGGCGGGCGAATAGGCCCGAATCGTTGACATCATGGATCGTTCTTTAGAGGTCAGGGTGCATCCGGTAAAAGGCGCAACTCATGGATAAATGTTTGTCAAATATGGGCGAATGGCAGACATTTTCAATAGGAATTTTCGCCCGGATTCGCGTTCTTCCGTTCGGAAGATTCAATTGAATTTATATGTTACTCGATATTCAGCGCTCGAAGAATCGGCTTTCTCGATAGCAACATCAACAGACCTGCAAGCACCATCACCACTCCGCTGACCTGGAATGGAAGCCCGTATCGATCTCCCTGCATCAGCAGCCCCGAGACGTTATTGGCGATGAAAATCGCCATGGTGTTGACCATTATTATGAATCCGAAATTTCCGCCGACTCGGCCTCGGGGGAATGTAATTCCCACGAGCACCATAATAATGACGTTGAAAAACCCATCTCCGAAGGTGTGCGCCAGTCTTAAAAACGCCATGGAAGTGAAGTCGTTTGCGTATACGGTGAGATATTGAAAAATCCCCGACCACAAAACTGCCAATCCCAGCATCATTACAGGCTTTCTGCTACCATCGTAATAACGGCCCGCCACTAGGCCCCAAAAGATCATCCAACTTGAGACGATGATGAAAATCAGCCCGATCTCCGAGCCGCTCAACCCGACGGCGCGTTCCATAAACAATGTATAGCTTACGAACTCGACTCCGACGTGCGTCTGTATGACGAACGTTACAGCAACAACTATCAACGCCGCCGGTTTTCGCAAGTCCTTTAAGTAATCCGAGAAATTGATTTTAAACATTGGCGCGGACGGAGCCAGCAAACCCGCCGCCAGCATCGCCGCTGCGGAAACGACGCCTTGCATGAAGATCGCCTCCGGGCCGACGCGATCGATAAGATATCCACCCAAAAGCGTCCCGGTTCCCTGACCCAACGAGGCTCCCGCAAAGAACAACGCAGTACGTATACCTCGATTTTTTTCCTCGACATGCTTAAAAAACAGAGCATTGATCCCAACGAAGTATAGAGAAGACGACGCGCCGCCGAAAATCATTACAGCCGCCATTGCTCCGCTCGTTTCGACCGTCGGCATCAACAGCCCGAAAAATATCGCGCCGATGGCGCCGACGGAGATTACTCTGCGGGCATTGACCCGATCGGCGAGCATGCCCAGCGGGAAAATCAATATGAACGAAGTTAACGGAAATAAAGACATAAGGCCGCCGATGCCCGTTTCATTCACCCCGACCGACTTCAGATAAAGCGGCAGATAGAAACGATAATTCAAAAAACAAAAGGCGAATAGAAAATTCAGAAAAGGAAATATCAACGAATTTGGATTTTGCAACCCACCGCCTTCAAAAGGATCCCCATTAAATTGATGCATAGCGGAATACATAGACCGGCCGTTATTCTCCAGTGCGTATTTTCAGCCAAAATGAAAATTTCAGGCTAAAAGATTAAGGTAGAATTCGGTTATTGCAGAGCTTAGGGTTAACATGTTTTCCTCTTTTCGTCGAGCAAGCCTGAAAAAAGGGCCTGCGTCGTGAAAGTGGATTTTTAAGCGGGTAATGAGAAATCGTCTCTTGCAAAGCAAAACGTGGTTTTGAATTGCGATTGAATTTTTTATTGTTTCAACCGTGTCCTGAAGTTCATACGAGTCATACGACCCGTAGGGCCATATAGCCTGAAAGACTTCTAATAAAAAACCTCCTTTTGTGCCCCTCCCTTTTTTTATGTTGTACCTCTTGCTTGTTTCTGCTTCTCTGCTTCTTGACATTACATATCTTTTGGACTTATTCTATATAATGGGTATGGCTATTTCAAAAAAAGAATTGCTGAGTGGAACACCTGTATTGGTGACGGGGCTGGACTATTCCAATATCAACCTCTCGCCCAAGGAGGCATTTCTATTATCGCGCATCGACGGCAACATGAAGGTCTCCGACATCATAAAAGTCAGCTCGATGGAATTGGAGGAGACTTTATCTGCGATCCTTTCTCTGGCGTTGAAAGAAGTCGTTAAATTCAGGGAGTTTGGTCTTGATGAGATAATGGGTTCCCCTCCACCCAGGCCTGCTGCCAAGCCCAAGCGCGCCGCCCCCAAGCCTCCGGTTAAAAAAGCGGCCCCACCAAAGCCTTCTGCGCCCAAGCCCGGTCCACCTCCTGCTGCGGAACCGCCACCTCCTGCCGCTGAACCTCCGCCTGCCGCCGAACCTCCCCCCGAACCGGAGCCTGCCCCTGCCCCTAAGGCGGCGCCTCCACCACGTCGGCGAGCCAGACCGACCAGACCGGCTGGAGAGGCGAAATCGGCAGCGCCGCAATTGATACAACCTCTTTACCAAGGCGAGGAAATAATTGAGGAAGACCTGTCCGATTTGGCTCTCCAGGGAACCCTCAATGAGTTACCGTTCCCCGAGCTTTTGGGACGACTCTATGTTGATAAGGCAACCGGCATTCTGCGCGTAATCCACAGAAAAGATACGGGATACAAGGAAATATATTTGCGAAGCGGTTCCCCGGTTTTTGTGGGAGGAACCTATATAGTCGAAAAGGAATGCCTCGGACAATTGCTGAAGATAGCAGGTAAGATAACCTCCTACGACTTGTCCCGATCCCTCGAGAAGGTCAGGGGAGGAATACTCCAGGGAGATGCGCTCATCGAATTGGGCGTTATTAACCGCAAGATACTCTCTTCCGCTCTCAAGTGGCAGGCCGAACTGAAACTTGCCGAAATTTTTACATGGAAGGAAGGTATGGGGAGCTACGAGTTTTACCGCACCGCAACCTTCCAGAGAGACTTCATCCCTGTTCAGGTTTCTCTGGGCGCCTTGATCTTGAAGGGCATAAAGCGGGGGTTTTCTCTTAATATCGTCGACGCGCGCATTGACTCGCTAAAGGACAAGTACGTCATCAAGCTATCCAAACCCGAGTTCGATCCCACAAGCCTCAATTTCCAATTGCCCGAACAGCGTGTGTATGAGAAAGTCATCGACGGAGATCGCACCGTAAAAGAGGTTGTGGAAGAGGCGCAGATGGATTACCAGCATGTAAGGCAACTTTTGTATGCATTGTTCGTCACACACCTTGTGGATTTCAGGGATAATCCCGCCGGTGGGACGGACGAGGAAAAAGTCATTGGTGATCTGAAATCACGATTGACCCTCTCTCAGAAAGGCAACTATTTCGACTGTCTCGGTATACATTGGACCGGGGTCGGATGGAAGGTCCAGGAAGGTTGGGAAAAAATTCAACGTCTTTACGGCCCCAAGTCCAAGTACCAACAAATCGGCGTGCCGGAAATTATAGAACAGGCGAAACAAATATATGATATGGGGAAAAA
>CAZDAF010000086.1:0-11580 GCA_964503115.1 uncultured bacterium | reverse complement strand
TCCGACGCGTATAAGAATTTCCCTGATACCGTCTGCAAGTCGTAATTATATTTGTTACCGATCGGGCAACTCTACTTTCCCACCTGATCGGTTCTGAGCATTGCGACGCTTCCGGTGCAGGCGATTTCCTTGAGGCCTAGCGGTTCGAGCAAGCTGATAAGGGCCTTTATCTTTTCCTCGGTTCCGGTCAACTCGATGATAAATCCCTTCGAGCTCGCGTCGATCATTCTGCCTCGGAAGATATCCACCAGCCTCATCACTTCGGCGCGCTTTTCATCATCCACGACGACTTTAATGAAGACCATCTCGCGCTCGACGAAAGATTTGCCCGTGAGGTCCTGCACTTTGATCACGTCCACAAGCTTGTGGAGCTGTTTGAGCACCTGTTCGATAATTCTGTCGTCGCCTCGAGTGACTATAGTCATGTAACTCACTTCGGGATCGACCGTCGGGGCCACGGAGAGCGACTCGATGTTGTATCCTCTGCCGGAGAAGAGACCGGCCACTCGAGCCAGGACCCCGAACTTGTTTTCGACCAGCACGCTTATAGTGTGACGCATTTTATTTCACCGCCCTGATTTTCTTTTTTTTACCCTTTTCGGCGGCAGGTCCGAGCATCATTTCGCTTATGGGTTTGCCTGCAGGCACCATCGGAAAGACGTTTTCCTCTCGATCCACAACAAAGTCCATTACCACCGGTCCGTCGGTAATGGAAAGCGCCTCGTCGATGATCTCATCCACCTCGCCGGGCTCGGTAGCGCGGAACCCGACGGCGCCGTAAGCTTCAGCGACCTTCACAAAGTCCGGCGCCACATCGAGGCGAGTATGGGAATATCGTTTACCGTAAAACAGTTCCTGCCATTGCCTGACCATGCCCAGAAAACCGTTGTTGAGTATGGCGATTTTCACCGGCAATTTGTTCTGCACAGCCGTCGCAAGCTCCTGGATATTCATCTGGAAACTGCCGTCACCGGCAATGTCAATAACGGTTTTATCCGGCCTGCCTACTTGTGCGCCGATGGCCGCGGGGAAGCCGTATCCCATGGTACCGAGTCCGCCCGAAGAAATGATGGTTCGCGGCTTGTCGTATTTGTAATACTGCGCCGCCCACATCTGGTTCTGGCCCACCTCGGTGGTGATTATCGCCTTACCCTCGGTCTTCTCGTATATCCGCTCGACGACATACTGGGGCTTGATCGTATTCTCCGGTTTTTTCGGATATTGAAGCGGATGCTTTTCTTTCCATTCTTCGGTTTGTTCTATCCATTTTTCCCGGAATTGAGTAGTGGGCTTATCCAATTTTCCAAGGATATTCAGCAATTCCGTTAGCACGTTACGGACATCGCCCACTATGGGTATATCCACTTCGACATTTTTCGATATGGCGCTGGGGTCGATATCAATGTGTATAACCTCTGCGTGTGGAGCGAACTCGTCTATCTTGCCGGTCACGCGGTCATCGAACCTTGCCCCGATGGCGATGATCAAATCGGATTCTGTAATGGTCATATTTGCGGCGTAAGTTCCGTGCATGCCCAGCATGCCCAGGAAAAGCGGATGCGTTCCCGGAAATCCGCCCAACCCCATTAGAGTACTTGTGACCGGAATCCGATGCTTTTCAGCCAGCTTCTTCAATTCTTTGCCGGCGCCGGATATAATGACGCCGCCGCCGGAATATATTACCGGCCTGCGCGCTTCGACGATGGCATTGGCCGCCTTATTTATCTGCCCACGGTTGCCTTTCAGGACGGGTTTGAAACCGCGCAAGTTAACCTTGTCCGGCCAGTGGAAAGTGCAGGAATTCTGGGACACATCCTTAGGCAGGTCGATAATCACCGGGCCGGGCCGACCGCTTTTGGCGATATGGAACGCTTCCTTGATGTTGCGCGCAAGGTCCCGAACATCCTTTACGAGGTAGCCGTGCTTCGTTATGGGCCTTGTGATGCCCACGATGTCCGCTTCCTGAAAAGCATCGCCGCCGATCATGTGCGTGGGTACCTGCCCGGTAAACGCCACTATCGGTACACTGTCCATTTGCGCGTTGGCTATTCCCGTTACCAAGTTGGTAGCCCCCGGGCCGCTGGTGGCGATACATACCCCCACCTTGCCCGTTGCGCGCGCGTAACCGTCGGCGGCGTGTACCGCGCCCTGCTCGTGGCGCGATAAAACGTGACGGATGGGCGCATCGAAAAACTTGTCGTAAATATCCAACAACACTCCACCGGGAAAACCGAATATAACATCCACCTTTTCCCGGAGGAGCCCCTCGACTAAAATTTCAGCACCGGTTTTTTTCATTTTCCTGACTCTTACGTTTTTTTTAACCCTTTACGGGCTAACTTGTTATGCACTTGTTAAAAAAAGTTCTATTCCAATATCGCTCCCGTAACGGCGCTTTTGACCATACGCTGGTATCTGCCGAGCCAGCCGGTGGTAATTTTCGGCTTCGGCGGTTTCCATTTCCTTTTCCTTGCGGCCAGTTCTTTTTTCGTTACCAGCAGATCGATCTTTCGATTCGGAATGTCGAGCCTTATGCGGTCGCCTGTTTTTACCAACCCAATCGGCCCACCCTCTGCGGCTTCCGGCGAAACGTGTCCGACGCACGGGCCTCGGGTGCCGCCTGAGAATCTGCCGTCGGTGACCAGCGCCACCCCGTCGCTCAGACCCATGCCAACCAGCGCGCTCGTCGGTCCGAGCATCTCCCTCATTCCCGGTCCGCCTCGAGGTCCCTCGTAGCGGATGATCGCCACACTGCCCTTCTTCACCTTACCGGCGAGTATTGCTTCCATGGCGGCTTCCTCACCGTTATACACTTTTGCCCGGCCTTCCATCAGCATGGAATCCGGGTTAACGGCGCTTGTTTTCACCACCGATCCCATCGGCGCGAGGCTGCCCTTGAGTATGGCCATACCGCCTTCTTTGTGGTACGGATTTTTCGTCGACCGTATCACCTCATCGTCCATCCAATCCACTGCCGCAATGCATTTTTTCAACGATGCGCCGGAGACGGTCGAATTATTGCGAATACGGTTCCCGAGTCGCTTGAGAACCGCCATCACTCCTCCAGCGCGGTCGAGGTCTTCCATGGCGTGTTCTCCTCCGGGCCGCATGTTTGCGAGGTGAGGAGTGCTGCGCGATATGTCGTCGAATTTTTCTATATCGAGCTTTATACCCGCATCATGAGCTATTGCGGGTATGTGCAAGACGGTGTTGGTGCTTCCTCCGAGCGCGACGTCGAGAGTTATGGCGTTTTGAAAAGCCGCCTCGTTCATTATTTTCCGCGATGTAACATTCTTTCGCACCGTTTCGCATACCGCAACACCGCTGTCGAAAGCGATACGGCGCTTTCGCGCTCCGACCGCCGGCGCCGTGGCACAGCCGGGGAGACTCATGCCCATGGCCTCGGTCAGGCAATTCATGGTGTTTGCAGTGTACATCCCCTGGCAGGAACCTTGGCCGGGGCAAGCTTCCATTGCAAGTCGCTCGACCTCCTCCTCCGTTATCTCACCCGCCTGTGCGCGCCCGACGGCTTCGAAAGTGTCCCGAACAAGCGTCAGTCGTCTTCCCCGATGATAGCCGCACAGCATAGGCCCGGCGGTGACCACCACACAGGGTATGTCCATCCGCGCAGCCGCCATAAGCATGCCGGGAGTTATCTTGTCGCAATCGGTAAGCAGCACCAGTCCGTCCAGAGCGTGCGCGGTCACTACACTCTCGACCATGTCCGCTATAAGCTCTCGAGAAGCCAGCGAGTAATGCATACCCTGGTGGCCCATTACTATACCGTCGCACACCCCTGGTATGCCGAAAATCAAAGCATAGCCCCCGCCGGTATGTATGCCCTTCTCGATAAAGCGCTCGAGATCCCTCATACCTACATGACCCGGTATGAGATCGGTGAAGCCCGATGCTATACCGATGAACGGCCTGTCGAGTGATGCACGAGTCACTCCGGTAGAATAAATAAGGGCCCGATGAGGGGCCCTGGTTAATCCGCACTTGGTAATATCACTCTTCACTTAAAGCCCCCTTTTTAGTAACATACCCCCTTCATACCTCGATATTCCTTTTATATTGGTATATCTTGCGGTACATCTCATCCTTTCGCAATAACTTTTGCTTTTTAAGCCGTTTTACCTCGATCTCTTCCGAAGGTGATAGGTAATGTTTTCCGTCAAACTCCGCGAGCGTTCGTTCCATTTCCTGGTGTTGTTGATGAAGTTTCCTGAACTCCTCGTCCACCGTCAACAATTGCTGAGCAATCTCCTGCTCGCTATGCTTCATGGTACCTCCTTCTATGTTAGATGACATTGGAACTCCTATCCCCCTTATAAAATGATAGGCCAAAGTATGCCATTATGTCAAATACGTGACGGTTTTTTTATCGGCCTAGGATTTATAACGGCGTCGGGCGCTCGAACGTATATAGGGGCCAGACTTTCGACCGATTGCCCGACTCCTTTACGGTGCATATCAATCCCCAATTCCGCCACGGCGTTCGGGCGCGGCGCGATTGGATTACCGGGAGGCCGAACGGCATTATCCCCGAGCGCCTTTAGGAATAATTGTTCGTACCGAACCACACCGTCGCCCGCCAGAATGACTTTTCCCTCTATTTTTTCGACAAGCGCCTCCGGTGAAATGTTCTCGTCCGGGCCAAGCCGGCGACCGTCGCAATCGAACGGCGCGGCGTACACTTCCTCCTTGCGTGCGTCTATTACCGGCCAAATCGGCAATCCGCCCGATTCTTTCGCGAGAAAAAAAGCAAATGCCTCGAGGGTCGGAACTCCTATAATTTGGGCTCCCACCGCGACTGCTATTCCCTTTGCCGCCGACAGGCCGATTCTTAAGCCGGTAAAAGACCCCGGTCCGAGGCTTACCGCCACCAGGTCTATATCTTCAGTCCGCCATTCGGCTTTTTTCAGGAGCCTGTCTATGGAAGGCAGCAGCCGCTTCGAGTGCGTCGCATCCTCATCGCTGAACTCTTCAGCTACAACCCGGTCGTCATCCAACAGCGCAACGCCACCGGCACGAGTGGCGGTCTCTATTCCCAACACTTTCATTGAGAAAAATCAATTCCTTTGGGCAGGGACCCGAACATGTCCGATTCATCCCAATTGATTTTACCCTTGGCCCCTCGAATCCTTGAGCCCTTTTCTTAAATTAGCCTATGCCGAAAAACCTGAGTATTTCTTCCCGGAAACGATACAGATCCCACATCGTCACCAGGACAATGAGCGACATGAGGAACGCAAATCCCACAATATTGAGGACGTCAACGACTTTGCGGTTGAGCTTTCGGCGACTGACCAGTTCCATGGCGGCGAACATTATATGCCCGCCGTCCAGGGCGGGGAAGGGGAAAAAGTTTATTATGCCCAGAAGCATGCTGATAAGCGCCGTCACCTGTATCAATCGCGCGATACCCTGCTGACGAGCCCTGCCGACTATAAAACCTATCCCCACCGGGCCGCTTACAGCCTTGAGGCTCATTCCACCCGTCACCAGCTTTCCAAGCGCAATAAAATTAGTGGCGGCCATCCTCCACAAGAAACCCATACCGGCCTTGAACGCTTTGATCGGCCCATACCTTACGAGTTTTACCTCCACGTAAGGGAGAATACCTATTATGTATCGCTTTCCACCTTCGTCGTTTACAAGTTTCGGTTTGACCCGCACGTTTAACGAAGTTCCATCCCTTATCGCCTCGATGGTGAAAGGCCCCGGGGCCGCTTCCTGGATGATCCGTCTCATCGAACTGAACGCCGGGACGGGCTTTCCGGCAATTGCGACTATTCGGTCGCCTTTCTTCAGCCCTGCGGATTTGGCGGGAGAATCTTTCGAAAACGTGCCGATTACCGTTGTTTCGCCGGGGTCAAAACCGCTTATGCCGATGCCATAGTTCTTATGCGCTTCGAGGGTCAGGGGAACTTTCAGCACCTCATCTCCCCTTTTGATTTTCACATTGACGGTGGAGTCGGGATTTAGCGCAAAGATATTCTCGACTTCCTCCCAGATGTCGAAGTGCTTGCCGTCGATTTCGAGTATCAAGTCGCCAAGAAGAAAACCGGCCTTGTCCGCCGGGCTGTCGGGCGTTATACCAAGAACGACCGGAGGATCGGTGGGATAACCGGGTTCATGAATTCCCACCATATATATCATCGGCGCGAGCACTACGGCTAATATAAGGTTCAAAAACGGTCCGGCGGCGGTGATGGCTGCGCGCTTTAATGGAGACTGATGATAGAAAGAGCGCTCTATTTCATCAGGTGGAATGTCCTCATCGGCGGTCTCGCCCGGCGTCTCGCCCAGCATCTTCACATACCCGCCCATAGGGATGGCCGCAATACGATATTTGGTCTCCCCGCGTTGTCGTGAAATGATTTCCGGGCCCATACCGAGCGAGAAGACGAGCACTTTTACGTTTACAAGCTTTGCAACGATAAAATGGCCCAGCTCATGCACGAGTATCATGACTCCGAGAACTGCGAGGAAGATGATGATTGTAAGCATGGTCAAACGGCCTTTAATGAATTGTTAATTGTAGTTTTCCTTTATGATGCATTCCGCCGCCTCGCGGGCGTGTAAATCCGCTTCGAGAGCGTCTTCCGGTTGATTGACGGGCAATGGAACGTGTTTTTCGAGCACTGCTCCTATGATGCGTGGTATGGCGGTAAAGTTTATGTGTCCGTTAAGAAACGCCTCGACCGCCACTTCATCCGCCGCGTTCAGCGCCGCCGGGGCGGTACCGCCCATTTCCAACGCCCGACGCGCCAGCCCTAAGCATGGGAACTGCTGCGTATTCGGTTCCTCGAAAATCAATTGACCTACCCGGGCAAGGTCGAGGGTAGGCAACACTCCCGTAACGCGCCTCGGATGGGAAAAGGCGTATGCAATCGGAGATTTCATATCGGGCATGCCCGCGTGCATAAATATAGAACCGTCGGTTATCTCGACCATGGCGTGCACCAGTCCCTGCGGGTGTATCACCACGCTAATGTTTTCAGCAGGAACATCGAAAAGCCATCGCGCCTCGATTATCTCGAGGCCTTTGTTCATCAAAGTGGCGCTGTCTATGGTAACCTTCGGACCCATCTTCCAAACGGGGTGATCGAGCGCTTCATCGGGCGTTACATTTTCCAGTGTTTCGGGTTCCGCATCCCTGAAAGGCCCGCCGCTGGCTCCCAGCCACAGCCTCTCAACGTCGGACGGGTCCACTCCGCGCATCAGTTGAAAGAGCGCGCTATGCTCGCTGTCCACCGGTATAATTTCGGCCCCGGTGCGTTCGGCTTCCTTCGGTAAAAGTTCCCCAAGCAACACCAGGGCTTCTTTGGTGGCCAGGGCCAGCTTTTTTTTCGACCGCACTGCTTCCCATGCGGGCCATACGCCGAGCGCGCCGGAAACGCTCACCAGAACGATATCCGCTTCAGGCAACCGGGCCAACTCCTTCAAGCCTTCAACGCCGATCAGGATTTCAGGGCAGGATTCACCCGCCAGATCGCGAAGCCGCCGGGCTGTTTCGGAATCCGAAACTGCTGCAATTGCAGGTTTATGGCGCCGGATTTGTTCGGCGAGTAACCGAGCGTTGCGCCCCGCTGCGAGACCGACTATGCAAATTTCAGGGAAATGCTTTTCGACCACATCGATGGCACTGGTACCGATACTGCCTGTGGATCCAATGATAGCGAGGGAGGTCACGACCGTGAGCGTCCCCCTGCGCTTTGAAGCTGGTCGCCTGTCAGGCCGAACCTTCTTTCTCTTCGCTGGTAGTCATCCAGCGCCTCATGGAGGTGATTTTTGCGGAAGTCGGGCCAGAGCACCGGAGTAAAGTAAATCTCGCCGTATGCCATCTGCCACAGGAGAAAATTGGATATGCGTAGCTCGCCGCTGGTGCGGATTAGCAAATCGGGGTCGGGCACGCCGACGGTATTCAGGTGATCGGCGAAAATTTCTTCGGTTATTTTATCGTCGAGGTTTCCCTCGAGCGCCTTCTTTACAATAGCGGAGCATGCGTCGGCGATTTCGGTACGACCTCCATAGTTCAGCGCAAGATGAAGCGTCATGTCCCGGCAATGGGAGGTTTTTGAAATCACATCTTTGACGTGTTCGACGACATCCGGCCTCAATTCCTCCCATCTGCCTATTGGATGCAGCCCAATTCCATTCTCGAGCATTTCATCCAATTCCTCATCGAGATACCGGTTGAGGAGGTCCATGAGCGCCTCGATTTCGGCACGGGGCCGTTGGAGGTTTTCACGGCTGAGCGCGAACAACGTCAGATGAGGTATGTCCAGCTCACGGCATCCCGTCACGGTTTCACGAACCGCCTTTACGCCCGCTTGATGACCATATATACGCTCTTTCGACCGTTTTTGCGCCCATCGGCCGTTTCCATCCATAATAACCGCCACGTGCCGTGGCAGGCAGTTCATGTCGAGTTGATTCTTCTTATCCATTCGCACTCTACCGTTAGAATTCGAGTACTTCTTTCTCCTTGACCGCCGACGTTTCATCGCACTTCTTTATGAATTCGTCCACTATTTCCTGTACCTTTTTCTGCGCGCGGTGAAGTTCGTCTTCGCTAATATCCTTATCTTTCTCCATTTTTTTGAGAGTATCCATAGCTTCCTTGCGAAGCTGCCTCAGTGCGATTTTCCCTTCCTCGTTACGCTTCCGTACGACCTTGGCCAGATCTTTCCGGCGTTCTTCCGTCAATTCTGGAATCGTTATTCGTATAACTTTCCCCTGGTTTTGGGGAGTGAGCCCGAGGTCGCTGGCCAGTATGGCCTTTTCGATGTCTCCCGCCGAATTGACGTCCCACGGCTGTATGAGTATTTGCCTGGGCTCCGGGACGGACAGAGTAGCCACCTGGTTAAGAGGCGTAGATGTGCCATAATAATTGACTATTATGCCGTCCAGCATCGACAGGTTGGCCCTGCCGGTACGCAACTTAGCCAAGTCCTTGCGGAGTGATTCGATGGATTTTTCGGAATCCTCGGTAAATTTACTATATACCTCATTTGTCCCCATCGTTGTAACCTCCTCGCAACGGCCTTTTACGATGACGCCGGTTAAGCATCCATAATCAGAGTACCTATTTTCTCACCCATTACGGCTCGAACCATATTCCCCTTTTCAGTGACGTTAAACACTATTAAAGGTATGGCGTTATCCATGCACATGCTTACAGCGGTCGAGTCCATCACCTCGAGCTTACGGTTGATAACTTCGAGGTAGGTAAGTTCATCGAATAGCACGGCGTCGGGATGCCCGGCCGGGTCGCGATCATACACACCCGGTACCTTTGTGGCTTTCATGATGATCTCGGCGCCTATTTCGGCGGCGCGAAGCGCGGCGGCGGTATCGGTGGTGAAGTAAGGATTGCCCGTTCCGGCGGCAAATATGACTACGCGCCCTTTTTCAAGATGCCTCATGGCGCGGCGGCGAATGTATGATTCGGCGACGTGCCTAATCTCTAAAGCGCTCATCACCCGCGTAGGAACTTCTTTTTTTTCAAGCGCGTCCTGCAATGCAAGACCATTGATAAGCGTGGCGAGCATCCCCATATAGTCCGCTTGCGCGCGATTCATTCCCTCGGTGCTCGCTTTCACACCCCTGAAAATATTACCGCCGCCGATAACCACTGCCGTTTGCACGCCCAAATCGTGTATTTCGCGGAACTCGCCCGTCATTTCCTCGAGAACCTTGGGAGATAACCCATACGGGCTGTCGCCCTGAAGCGCTTCGCCGCTAAGCTTTATAAGCACGCGGTCATATCGAGGATGCGGTTTTGACATAGTCGGATAAACCTCTAAACAGTGTGAAGTTGTCAGTACAAAAAATAAAATAACTTCGCACTTAAAACCTCGCACTTCGCACTATTCACTTGCCTCTTTTTCCTCCGATTGAGTTCCTCCGAGTTGATACCTTGCGAAGCGTGCAATGGTTACATTTTCTCCCAGGTCGGCGATAGTTTCCTTTATAATATCTTCAACTTTTTTATCCGGGTCCCTTATATAGCTTTGTTCGATGAGGCAATTGTCTTCGAAATACTTTCGCATTTTGCCTTCGACAATTTTTTCAATTACGTTTTCGGGTTTTCCGCTTTCCTTGGCCTGCGCCCGATAAATGTTTTTTTCCCTTTCCAGCACTTCTTCCGGGAGTTCTTCCCGGTAAACGCATATGGGATTTGCTGCCGCAACCTGCATTGCCATGTTCTTCACCAGATCGCTGAAAGCTTCGGTACGAGCCGCAAAATCCGTTTCGCAGTTCACTTCTATCATAACCCCGATTTTTGAGCCGGGGTGAATGTACGCGCCGATTTGTCCCTCGCGAGTAGCGCGGCCGGATTTCTTTGCCGCCTTGAGTATTCCCTTTTGGCGCAGGAAGTCCACGGCGGCTTCCATGTCACCCTTGGTTTCCTGCAAGGCCTTCTTGCAATCCATCATCCCGGCCCCTGTTTTATCTCTGAGTTCCTTTACCTGTTTTGCAGCGATTTCCACTTGAATGACTCCTTTATTTCGATCCCGGTTTGCCCGGGGTTATTTACTCGACCTCTTCTTTATCGAGGTTTTCTTCGCCATCGGCGGGCGTTTCCTCCGCTTCCGTCGCGGAGCGCCGCTCGACAACCTCCACCTGCGGCGGTGGTGGTGCAGAAACCTGTGCAACGGCTTCTTTCTCGCGCCTTTCCGCGCCCTCGATACACGCGTCGGCCATCTTTTGGGCAAACAGCCTTATCGCGCGTATGGCGTCATCGTTTCCGGGTATGGGGTAATCGACCCCGTCGGGATCGCAGTTGGTATCCACCACAGCCACCACGGGTATTTTGAGTCGGTTGGCTTCCCTCAGGGCTATCTGTTCCTTGCGTACGTCGATGACGAAAATCGCATCCGGCAGACGCGGCATTTTCGATATGCCGCCGAGGTGCTTATCGAGCCGCGCGCTCTCTCTGCGAAGGCTTAAGGCCTCCTTCTTGGGACGCTGATCGAGCGTGCCGTCCTCCTCCATCCGAATCAGTTCGTGGAACCTCTCGATACCGCCCCTTATGGTTTTCCAGTTGGTGAGCGTGCCGCCCAGCCAGCGGTGATTGACGTAATACATTCCCGCTCGCGTAGCCTCTTCATGGATGGAATCCTGCGCTTGACGCTTCGTACCCACAAACAAGACTATACCGCCCTCTGCGGCGGTGTCCGCGATAAAGTTATACGCCCGCTCGAACAAATTAACCGTTTTTTGAAGATCGATAATGTAAATTCCGTTGCGCGCTCCGAAGATGTACGGTTTCATCTTCGGATTCCAACGCTTGGTCTGGTGGCCGAAGTGAACTCCGGCCTCTAGAAGTTGTTTCATCTGAATTGCGCCCATACTTTTCCTCCTGACGGGTTATTTCCTCCGCGCCATCATCCCGGAGATCGAACCATAAGGTCACCCGCCCCCGGTCCGGTACGCGTGTGGATTTATAAACTATTTATATTTAACACATTTTTGGCTCTGCGGCAATTCGCCCGGTAGGTTTCGCAACATAATCAACTTGACCTGAAAAACGCTTTTTTCGGCGCGTTCGGCCAGGCGGCTTCAATT
>CAZDAF010000085.1:0-11631 GCA_964503115.1 uncultured bacterium | reverse complement strand
GTCACTTTATAATAATAACCTAAAAACGAGAGAATTCAAGAATCATCGCCGCATCGCACCATTTGTTCCAGAATTGTTCCAGGTTTTCGTCAAAACGGGCCTAAAACGTCAGGTTTATCAGGATAATCAGTAGCGACAACCGGCCTGCTTTTCTTTTTGATTTCAGTAAGTTAGCGATTTTTCAGGGGTTTCTTGAATTGTGCGAGTTCAGATTTTAAGTCCCTTGCGTCTACCACTTCCGCCACCCGGGCTTCCTTTGTTTTCAGTAGGTTAGCGCGTTTTATGGATTTCTCAAGGCCCCCTTGTTCCAGATTTGTTCCAAGTTTTTTCATTTTCCACGCCCACAGCGCGCTTCAGGTCATCCACCGAGATGGTGTCATAGCGCTTAAAGCATTCCATCGTAACGTGCCCGGTGATCTTCATGATCACTCGATCCGGAATTCCTTTTCGGCGCATCCTGGTAACAAAACAGTGTCTGAAATCGTGGAACCGGAAGTCTTCAATATCGGCTTTTTCACATGCGATACTGAAAGCGGTCTTGATGCTTCTTATACGGATAGAAAAGATAAAAAATCTTGAATACCCACCTTGCGGCATATATTTTTCTGTGTATAATAATTATTGGAATAATTGGAAGGCTCTATCAGGTAAGCATCGTCGGTAAAGTGTTAAAAACTTTTCCTGCTGGCCTTTTTATAAGATAAAATAAAAGCATATTTTGGTTAGCGGTAATAAGCCAGGAGACCAATTCCGAATAATCAAAATAAGTTGTTTATATCCCGGATGAATTACTTCCGGGAAAGGACATGTAAAGCAAATGCTTTTTAACTTCGCCACAGTCGGTATTTTTCTAATACTGGCGTATCTTTTCGTTTTTGCAGCACTGGTGACAAGTAGGCTCGTTGCCCCTCACAACCCTTACCGGGAAAAACTTACCACCTACGAATGCGGAGAATCTCCCATCGGATCCAGTTGGATACGTTTCAACAATAGATTCTATATAATAGCTCTGGCATTTCTCTTGTTCGATGTCGAGGTAGTGTTTATACTTCCCTGCGCCGTCGTTTTCCGGCAGCACGCCGGCAGCCTTACGGGTTGGTTCATTTTCGGCGAGATACTCTTTTTCGTTCTGATACTTATAGTAGGTCTGGCCTATATGTGGGTGAAAAAGGACCTCGATTGGGTTAAGACGACCAGGGAATCAGACGGCGAAGTTTCTGAAACCGTCAGTGTGGAGGGGGAAGCTATTGAGCCGAAGACGAGAGCCCTTTTGGAAACCACACCCGAAAAGGAGTGTGCGCCTTGAAAAAACCGGATATCGAATTAAAAGAAATCCTCCCGGGTAGATTCCCCGATAACGTGGCATTCGCGAAAGCGGACGACTTTATCAACTGGAACCGCAAAAACAGCTTGTGGTGGATGCTTTTCGCCCTGGCGTGTTGTGGGATAGAGTTGATGCAGGCCGGCGGGCCACGGGCCGACCTTGATCGGTTCGGCGCAGTTTTCAGGGCGACGCCCAGGCAGAGCGACCTGATGATTGTGGCGGGAACCCTCACCCTCAAGATGGCCCGCAGGCTCAGAATGTTGTACGAACAGATGGCCGAGCCCCGGTGGGTGATAGCGATGGGCAGTTGCGCCAATTGCGGCGGGTTGTTTCAGTTGAGTTATTCGGTGGTCAGGGGCGTGGACAAGGTAGTGCCGGTGGACGTTTACGTGCCCGGTTGTCCGCCGAGACCGGAAGCCCTCACCGAAGGTATTCGCGAACTCCAGAGGAAGATCGAAAAATCCAAGGTGCTCAGAAAGGCCTGAAATTGGCTAACCCCGAGGAAATAGCGAAAGCGCTCGAAACCGAATTCAAAGACGCCGTTCTTGATTCCAACGTCAAGAATAGTAAATTCCCCCATGTCGTTGTCGAAGTTTCACGTTTGAATGACATCTGTAAATTCCTGTTGAACGACGATCACATGGCTTTCGATTTTTTGAGCGCCATTGCAGGAGTTGATAAAGGCGACGAATTCGAAGTCGTTTACATAATCCATTCTTATCTGAGGAATCATTCATTTGCCATCAAGACGAGAGTTCCCAGGTCCGGTCCGAGGGTGCCTTCCGTCTGCGACTTGTGGGCAGCCGCGAACTGGCACGAGCGGGAAACTTACGATCTGATGGGAATAATATTCGAGGGCCATCCCGACCTGAGGAGGATATTGTTGCCACAGGACTGGGAGGGGCACCCACTGAGGAAAGATTATAAATACCCGAAAAGTTACGACGGTATCGAGCTTAGAAGGGACGATGATAATTGGCCCGATCCCGGCGATAAAGAGCTTTACGAATGAGCGCGCTTAACACCGACATATGGACCCTGAACATGGGCCCCCAACACCCCAGCACGCACGGGGTGATAAGGTTTTTGTTAAAGACCGACGGTGAGATCATAGAAGACGCCGATCCCGATATCGGATTTTTGCATCGCGGCCTCGAGAAGATAGCCGAGTTGTTGCCTTATGCGGGCTTCATGCCTTATACCGACAGGTTGGACTACCTTGCGGCGGTAAACATGAACTGGGGATGGGCATTGAGCGTCGAGCGACTGGCGGACATCGAGGTGCCTTTGCGGGCCGAATACCTGAGAGTGATCGCCGCCGAGTTGAATCGTATATCGAGTCACCAGATAGCCGTCGGGTCGCTTGCGAGCGACATGGGGGCGTTTACGCCGTTTGTTCACGCAATACGCGACCGCGAGATGATAAACGATTTGTTCGAATCGCTTTGCGGCAGCCGCCTGACTTTCAATTATTGCAGGATCGGCGGTGTGAGCCATGATGCGCCGGAAGGCTGGATCGAGCGGCTGTCGGATTATCTCGATTACTACGAGCCCATGGTGGACGTTTTTAACGATCTTATAACGAATAACAAAATTTTCGTCGAGCGGCTGAAAAAAGTGGCTCCCATAAGCGCTCAGAAGGCCATTTCATACGGCCTGGTGGGCCCGAACCTCCGGGGGAGCGGGGTTAAGTTCGATTTGAGAAAGGACGATCCCTACGGTATCTATCCCGAGTTGGAATTCGACGTTCCCGTCGGGCTGGGTTACCACGAAGGCGAGCTTGGAAGCTGTTTCGATAAATATATGGTTCGTATCGAAGAGATACGCGAGTCCATAAAAATTATCAGGCAGTGCATTGAGCGTATTCCGGAGGGTGAAATCGTGGCGAAAGTGCCGCGCAACCTGAAGCCGCCGGAAGGCGAGATTTACTGCAGAACGGAAGCGCCGCGGGGCGAAGTAGGATTTTATGTTGTGTCCAACGGTAGTCCGAAGCCGGAGCGCGTAAAGATACGGACAGGTTCTTTTGCCGCGATGAGCACAATCAGGGATTTAGCCCGGGGATGGATGATAGCCGACCTGGTGGCAATAATAGGCGGTTTCGATGTCATAGCCCCCGAGTTGGATCGATAAATGGACGGAAGGATAAGATGCAGGCGACAGTTGACCGGTTGATAGCGCAGTTGCCCATACTTCAAGAGGTACCGGTCTGGGCCGTTTACCTGGTCTGGATGATTGTTGTGGGCGCTGTTCTTCTGGCTACGGTGAGTCTGATTGCCGGTATAACGTCCTGGGTCGAGCGCCGCATCGCCGGTAGAATGCAGTCGCGCATCGGGCCCAACAGGGTAGGGCCTAACGGTTTCTTTCAGTGGATCGCCGATGGGCTCAAGTGCCTTTTCAAGGAAGACATAACTCCCGACAATGCGGACTGGTCTTTGTTCAGAGTAGCGCCGTACCTCGTTTTCGTCGGCATGTTCGGCGCCTGGGCGGTGTTGCCGTACAGCGCCAGAATATTCGCCGCCGACCTGAACGTGGGCATATTATACGTTATGGCGATCACCAGCCTGGTGGTCATCGGCATACTCATGGGCGGCTGGGCCAGCGGTAACAAATGGAGCCTTTTCGGCGCCATTCGCAGCTCGGCACAGATAGTCAGCTACGAAGTCCCGGCGGGACTCGCCATTACGACTGCCGTGGTCATGTCCGGCAGCCTGAGTATGCAGGGAATCGTCAAGTCTCAGGCCGGACCCATGGGAATACTGGGATGGAACGTATTCAACAATCCATTCGCCACAATCGCTTTCTTTATATATTTCATAGCCGCGGTGGCCGAAGGAAACAGGACTCCTTTCGACCTCCCGGAAGCAGAGAGCGAACTTGTTTCCGGATATAACACCGAGTATTCGGGAATGAGATTCGTGTTTTTTCTTTTCGCGGAATGGGCGAACCTGTTTCTTATCGGCGCGGTAACGACGACGCTGTTTCTCGGAGGCTGGCAGGGCCCGTTCGCGAACCCTGATACGTGGTGGGGAGTGATGATCGGGGGAGGATGGTTTTTCCTGAAATCATGCGTTTTTGTTTTTATACTTATCTGGCTCAGATGGACGCTGCCGAGATTGCGCGTGGACCAACTAATGGGCATGTGCTGGCGTTACCTTGTGCCGATAGCTTTTGTCTGCCTGTTAGGCACGCTGTTATGGATGAGCATTCTGGGACAGCGGGCTTTCTTTGGAGTCATAAAAATGGCTGCCGGAGTGGGAATATAGAATGAGTTATTTCGGCGACATAGTGGAAGCCGTTGTTTCTATAGCGAAGGGTATGGGCGTTACCATCCGAACTATGGTAAGGCCCCCCGAAACGGTGCAATATCCGGATATAGACGTGCTTGATCCGAAAATGGCCGGTTATTCCGCAAACTTGAAACCGGTATCGGAAAGGTTCAGGGGGATTTTGACGGTTAATACCGATTCATGTGTGGTTGATAACCTCTGCGCAAGGGCGTGTCCCGTCAATTGCATTCAGATCGAAGGTCTGAAAGGTCCCAAGACGAAGGCGAAAAATTTGTTGCCCGGCGGCAAAGACCTGCCCAAAACGAGGTATCCGGTAAGATTCGATATTCACATAGGCAGGTGCCTCTACTGCGGTTTGTGCGTCGAGGCTTGCAACACCGGGGCCATATATTTTACGCGCGAGTTCAGGGGGCAGACACAGGACTACGGTAACCTGGTAAGGCATTTCGTTTCCGAATCGGAAGCCGAGCGTATAAAGAAGCTTGCCGAGGAAGAAGCCGAACGCGCTGCCAGGGAAAAAGCGGAAAAGGAAGCGAAAAAAGCCGCGTCCGAGGAGAAAAAAGACACCGGCGGCGATAGACCGGAAGGGGAGGACCAATAGTGGAATTGACCCCTGCATACATAGGTTTCGTAGTGGTAAGCGCGTGGGTTCTTTTAGGCGCCCTGTATGTCGTTACCACTCGCAACATAGTCCGGGCGGCGTTTGCCCTTTTGGGAACGCTTTTCGGCGTAGCGGTAATGTACGTTATTTTTCATGCGGACTTTCTGGCGGCCGTACAACTGCTGATTTACGTCGGCGGCGTCAATATACTGATAATTTTCGGCGTTATGTTAACCGAACACATGGGCCGCGTGCCGTTCCGAACGGTAAATTTCAATATAGTGCCTGCGGCAGTAACTTGCGCGTTGATAGCGGCGGCGCTGGTACTCGGGTTATTGACATATCCATGGGAGATGCACGTCGTGGCAAGCGGACCGATGAGCGCGAAGATCGGCACCATGTTTCTGACCAGGTACCTTCTGCCGTTCGAGGTGGCCAGTGTGTTATTGCTTGCGGTGCTGATCGGCGCAGTGGCGGTGGCGCGCAAGGAGGTTAAGGAATAGTGATTCCCATCGGCCATATACTTGCGGTAGGGGCGGCCATGTTCTGCATAGGGTTGTTTGCCTTGTTGTCGCGCCGCAATGCGGTGGCGGTGTTCATGGGAATTGAATTGATGCTAAATGCCGCCAACCTCAACTTCGTTGCTTTCAGCCATTATCACAGCCAGTCGATAGACGGTATTGTGGCGGCGGTATTCGTTATAATGCTGGCGGCGGCGGAATTCGCCGTTGCCTTGGCGTTGATATTGTCTCTCTATCAGACCTTCCGCAGCGTTCACCTGGACGACGCGGACGAAATGAAGGGATAATTTCGGCATGAACTGGATAGACACTCATCTTTGGCTTATCCCGGCGATGCCCTTGATCGGAGTGTTGACGCATATATTTCTGGGCAGCGTTATCGGCAGGAAGGCCGTGGGAATAATTGCCTGTCTGCTGGTTTTTATATCGCTGTGCCTGAGTGTTTGGGTGTTCGTAAGACTTCTGGGCATGGATCCCGAGCATCGGCATATTATGAACCATTTTCTGCCCTGGATTCACGTTGGAAGCTTCAAGGTTGATTGGGCCTTCCGGGCAGACCCCATAAGCGCGGTAATGGTACTCGTAGTAAGCGGCGTCGGATTCCTCATACACGTCTACTCGACGGGCTACATGGCCGGCGACCCGAAATATATAAGGTTTTTCGCCTACTTAAACCTCTTCGCCTTTGCCATGCTGCTCTTGGTGCTCGCGTCTAACGTATTGCTCATGTTCATAGGTTGGGAAGGAGTCGGTCTGTGCAGTTATCTGCTGATCGGCTTCTGGTTCGAGGATATTGAAAACGCAAAGGCGGGGCTAAAAGCCTTTATAGTTAACAGGATAGGCGATTTCAGCTTTATCGTCGGCATGTTGTTCCTTTTCTGGTACATGGGAGCGAAGGTTCCCGGCGGGAAATATACACTCGATTTTTACGAGATAAACAGCATGGCTCATATGCTGCCTACCTGGGTGGCGGTGACCGCCTGCGTGCTGTTTTTCGGCGGCGCTGCAGGCAAAAGCGCCCAGATACCTCTTTACGTGTGGCTGCCCGACGCAATGGCGGGCCCCACGCCTGTCAGCGCGTTGATTCACGCAGCCACCATGGTAACGGCGGGAGTATACATGATCGCCAGATTCAGCGGGCTCTATCTGAACGCTCCTGACGCCATGATGCTGGTGGCGACGGTAGGGGCGGCGACGGCACTGTTCTCGGCCACCATAGCCGTAGCGCAGAACGATATCAAAAAGGTGTTGGCCTACTCGACGGTAAGCCAGCTCGGATACATGTTCCTCGGCGTGGGTGTCGGCGCTTTCCAGGCCGGTATATTCCACTTGATGACACATGCTTTCTTCAAAGGTCTGTTGTTCCTTGCGGCGGGAAGCGTAATTCACGGAATGCACAACGAGCAGGACATGCGCAAGATGGGGGCTCTCAAGAGTAAGCTGCCCTATACGTGGATTACCTTTATGGCGGCATGGCTGGCAATCGCCGGATTCCCCGGATTCAGCGGCTTCTTCTCGAAGGATGAGATACTTTGGAAGGCCTTTTCGAGTTCTCATGGCCACTGGGGTCTGTGGCTTGTCGGTTTCGCCGCCGCAGGTCTGACGGCGTTTTACATGACCCGTCTTATCGTTATGACGTTTTATGGCGAGAAGCGTTGGGACGAAGGAGTACATCCCCACGAATCGCCGCCCAACATGACTGTGCCTCTGATTGCACTGGCCGTTTTGAGCGTAATAGGCGGTTACGTCGGCGTTCCCGCTTTATTGAAGGGCGGCAACCATATCGAGCACTGGATGGAGCCTGCGGTTACGTGGACTGTTAGCGAGGAGGCTGCTAGAGGTCATGAGGCGGTCGTTGCCGGGCATGGCCACCATGCGACAGCGGCGGCAACTGAACATCACGGCGAACACGGCTCCGAGCATGCCATGGAAGGTTTGCTTATGGGCGCAAGCGTCGCCGTGGCCATAGGCGGCATATTAATTGGATGGTGGATGTACACGCGCCGCAGAGACATACCGGAGAAGGTGGCCAACAACTGGCCAATGGCATACAAAACAGTGCTGAATAAGTATTATGTAGACGAAATATACCACTGGGCGGTTATAAAAAACGTTTTAAGATTGACCTGGTTCAGCGGTAAATTCGATAATTGGGTAATAGATGGCGCGGTCAACGGCAGTGCATGGCTCACCAGAAAGGTGTCCGGCATAAGCGGTTGGATTGATAACAACTTCGTTGACGGCACGGTGAACGCCGTGGCCGAAATAACCCGTGGAATAGGAGCGAGGTTCGGGAAGGTGCAAACAGGGCGGGTACAGCAATACCTGACCTTGGCGGCGGCGATGGTGGCGATTTTTATCGTCGGGGTGATCTTGTGGCCTTCGATCGAACTTGCCGGCAAAGAGTTGTACCGGCAACTGTTTCATATAGCGGCCGGTAGTTAAGGGATAACAGGGAAAAAGGAGAGGATCGTGCAGACCTCGAGTAACATTCTTAGTTGGATAACATTCACCCCGCTGATCGGGGCGGCGGTAATCCTCCTTGTGCCCAGAGGCCGGGAGGATCTTATGCGATGGATGGCCGTATTGGCCACCGGCATTACCTTAGCCCTGACAATCGTCATGCTGGGCATGTACGACAAGGCGGATCCGGGTATCACCCAATTTCAGTTCGTAGTGCAGAAGGATTGGATAAAAAGTTTTAATATTCAGTACTTTATGGGAGTGGACGGCCTTTCGGTGCCGTTGGTGATATTGACGGGGCTGTTAAGCTTTCTGTGCATATTTGCGAGCTGGGGTATAGAGCGCTGGGTAAAAGCGTATATGAGCCTCTTTTTACTGCTCGAAACCGGCATGTTGGGCGTTTTCTGTTCTCTGGACATGTTCCTGTTCTACGTGTTCTGGGAAGTGATGCTGCTGCCGATGTATTTCCTGATCGGTATATGGGGCGGGCCGAGGAGAGAATATGCGGCCATCAAGTTCTTCCTCTATACATTATTCGGCAGCGTATTGATGCTGCTCGGCATTCTGGCTCTGTATTTTGCGAGCGAACCCCATACGTTCAGCCTTCCCCAACTTATATTGACTCGCGCTCAATGGGCCAAACCTTTACTGGGGCTGGCTTTCTTCTGGAAGATAGTTTTCATAGCCTTTTTCATAGGTTTTGCCATCAAGGTTCCCATTTTTCCGTTCCACACATGGTTGCCCGACGCGCACGTCGAAGCGCCGACCGCTATCAGCGTCATTCTGGCGGGTGTGTTGCTGAAAATGGGCACTTACGGAATATTGCGTATGAATTACCCTCTGTTTCCGGACGAGGCGCACTGGTTCAGTTGGTTTTTGGCCCTGTTGGGGGTAATTAACATAATTTACGGGTCTTTATGCGCTATGGCTCAATCGGACCTCAAGAAACTGGTCGCATACAGCTCGGTGGGCCACATGGGGTTCTGTCTGATAGGCATGGCGGCGATGACATCGCAGGGGTTGCACGGCGCAGTTCTGCAGATGTGGAACCACGGGATAATCACCGGCATGTTGTTCCTTCTGGTGGGAGTGGTTTACGATCGCGCTCACCACCGGGATATAGACGGTTTCGGAGGATTGGCGACCAAGATGCCAATTTACGCCGGTGTGGTAAGCCTGGCGTTTATGGCGTCCCTCGGCCTGCCGGGGTTGGCCGGGTTCATAAGCGAAGCTCTCTGCTTCCTTGGCATGTGGCCCATATATCCCGTGTTCACAGCCATAGCGGTAAGCGGCGTCGTTCTCGGGGCGGCCTATTTTCTCTGGTCTTATCAGCGTATTTTCTTCGGTCCTCTGAACGAGAAGTACGAAAACATTACCGATATAAACGACCGCGAGCTGTTTACTCTTATTCCGCTTGCCATATTAGCGGTTTTCGTCGGTGTCTACCCGGCGCCGGTTTTGAGCTGGATGACCGCCACGTTAAATCATCTGCAACAAATACTCGGCGTAACGGTGGGGATATGACGTTTAGGAATTGATATGTTGGAGCTTTTAAATCCTCGAGATATAGCTCGGATCAGTCCCGAACTGGTGCTTGTGGCCACGTTTATTATCGGTCTTGTGATGGACCTGGTTTTAGGGAAGCGAGGCGGTAAAGCGGTGGCGGTGTTTTCCATTTTGGGGCTTGTCGTAGCGGTATTTGTAGATCTATTGGCAGGATTCTTAGGAGATATATTCGGCGGAATGATTGTTCGGGACAACTTTGCCGTTTTCCTGCAGCTTCTGATCGTGCTGGCGGCGGCCATGACCCTTCTTATATCGATTTGGACTTCCGAAGTTTCCGATAAGCCGACCGCCGGGCATCGCGAGTATTACCTTATGGTAGTGGCTGCGACCATAGGCATGTTTTTCCTCGTGGGATCGAACAACCTGTTAATGCTTTACCTGTCGATGGAATTGCTGAGCTTGCCCAGTTACCTTTTGGTGGGGTGGTTGAAGCGGAGCCGCAAGTCAACGGAGGCGGGGATAAAGTACATAGTGTATGGCGCGGGAGCGAGCTGCTCGATGATTTATGGTATTTCGCTCCTCTACGGTCTCAGCGGATCACTTTATTTCGATAAAATACAGATATTTGTGGCGACTATCGGTTCGAAACCGGACCTTCCCGCCGCAACGTTCATTTTGGCGGTGCTGTTCACTTCAGCCGGATTTTTCTTTAAAGTGGCCGCATTTCCATTCTTCCAGTGGGCCCCGGACGTTTACGAAGGCGCTCCCACCCCCATAACGGCGTTTTTGGCCGTAGGCAGCAAGGCCGCCGGTATGGGCGCAATGCTAAGGTTCATATTCGTTTGTCTCGCAAAACGCGATCCGGGCAATATGGATGTTTTCACCGCGCTGGGATCGGTCGATTGGCCTCTGTTTATAGCCATAATAAGCGCCGTCACCATGACGGTGGGCAACTTCATGGCGTTGATACAGACCAACGCCAAAAGACTGCTGGCTTACTCGAGTATCGCGCATGCCGGATATATGTTGATGGGAATTCCCGTTCTCAGTTTGCTCGGTCTTCAGGCGGTGCTGTTTTATCTTGTGGTGTACCTCATAATGAACCTCGGGGCTTTTCTTTCAATTATAGTTCTGGAAAATCGGGGAATATCGCCCGAGATAAAAAATTATCGCGGTCTGGGCGCCCGGGCGCCGGCCATAGCGGTTGCTTTCTCCATATTTCTTTTCAGCCTGGTGGGTATTCCTCCTTTTGCCGGTTTTATCGGAAAAGTCTATCTTTTCGCGGCGCTCATTAAAGCAAATTGGTATTGGCTCGCCGTTATCGGCGTTCTCAACAGTGTTGTGAGCCTCTACTATTATGCGGGCATAGTCAGGCGGATGTTCCTCGAAAAAACCATCGAGGAGGCGCAAATCGAACCGGTGCCGTTTTTACGCATGATTTTGTGGCTCCTTGCCATACCCACTATTCTTTTGGGAGTTTATTGGGCGCCCGTAATGAAAATGGCCCATATAGCCGCGTATTCGCTGGGTCTTCCGAAATAATGTGGCGCACCCGCCTTCGGGTGTTCCTGAAACCACAAAGGCACGAAGGCACAAAGGGAAATTTTTGCCGGCGTGGGCTCGGGCGTTCCAACGATAATCCGAATCCAAACCTCGCTTAAAATAATCGTTAATATAAGATTGTAAACAGATTTTCCGGGTAGGTTGGAGAAAAATGCCTGTAAGACCGAACAGACTTATAAACGAAAAAAGCCCGTATCTGCTCCAGCACGCGCATAATCCCGTGGACTGGTATCCGTGGGGCGAAGAGGCTTTCGATAAGGCGCGTGCAGAAAACAAACCTGTTTTTTTATCGGTCGGCTACTCGACCTGCCACTGGTGTCACGTCATGGAAAAAGAGTCTTTCGAGGACGAGGAAGTTGCGCGTTT